>JAMOSM010000070.1 GCA_027063075.1 Nautiliaceae bacterium
CAAAATATCCCCCCGGCTTTATATGGTTTTTTATATTTTCAACACCTTTAGTTAAATCGTCAAAATTTCTTAAAGCCATAAAAGCGGTTACCAAATCAGCTTTTTTTTCAAGTCTGAAATTTTCAGCTGTATCTTGAATAATAATTATTTCTTTTTTGCCACATTTAATTCTCCATTCTGGCTGGTTAGGTAGGTTCTCAATTCTCCATTCCTCACACTTTTCATTTTTCATTTTTAACTTTTCACTTGAAATAAAGTTCATCTCACGGCTTGGTTCGATCAAGTACATTTCATCAAAATCAAGCGCTATTGCCATTTCACCCGTAGCACTTGCGACATCTATCAAAACTCCGTTTTTTATATGTTTTTTGATTTCTCCGACAAACATCCACCGCCAAAGCTCTTCTATCCCGAAACTCACTATTTTGGTTGCTAAGTCGTATTTTTTTGCAAGTTTGTCATATATTTTTATGTCCATTAATATTTCCTCAATATATGCAAATATTCATAAGTTTTATCTGCTTTATGCTCTCTTTTACTGTCCGCCTTAAAACGTTGATATTCTTTTTTAACAAGCTCATATTTTCCGTATTTGCTCATAATTTTTCTTATCTCTTCTTCGCTCATAAGCCCTTCATTATTATAACTCAAAAATACCCACTCAAAATCAGCGTTTTTTATTAAATCTTCAAAAACTTCTTTAACTCTTCCTTTTTGGCACCAGGGAGATTTATAATATTCTCTTAGCCCCGTTTTGCCTTTAGGCTCAAACTCTTTATACTCAGCAATTGTATTTAAAAGATGATAATTAGCCCCGTATTGTCTGCTGTTATAGGGCGGGTCAAGATATAAAACGTTCCCATTTATTTCTCTTATCAGCTTATTTGATTCCTTTTGGGTTACTACATGTTCGTTGTCATTTTCTTCATAAATAGCAGGCTCCAAAACCAAAGGTTTTAATGCTGATTTTTTAAGTTTTTTTAAAAATGCCCCGTAAACGCTTGCCGTATTTGCCACTTTATCCGCACTTTCAATTAAACTCGCAAGCAAAAAATAGTATAAATCTTCATCATCTTTAAATTTTTCAATTTCCATACGAATAGTGTCAATTTTTTGTCCGTTTTCATCACTAAAATAGAGCCTGTTTGCCGGGGAGCAGTAGTTATTATAAATAAAGCCATCATTTCTTAATGGTAAATTATTAAGATATTCAATTACTTCAAATTTTTCTTTTAAGTTTTTATGATTACCAATGTAATTTCGATTTAACACATAGGCATAATATTCTATATCATTTGAAATTATTTTTTTTACATCTTTTTTAAAAACTCTTCCGATTATCCCTGTCCCCGCAAACAAATCGCAAAAAATTCCAGGTTTTGTCCTTTTTGTTATCTCTTCTTTTATCCAATTTGAGAGTTTATATTTACTTCCGATGTAATTCATCATCATCCTCTTTTAATATTTCAAGTGGAGATACCCCTAAAAAATCTGCAAGCTCTACTATATTACTTTTAATGGGATTATATTTATCAGATAATATGTTTGACAACTGATTTTTACTAATACCAAGCATTTTAGCAAGTTCGGTTTGGTTTTTTATTTTTTTCTTTGCCATAAGCTCTTTTACCTTAAATTTATCTATTCTTACAGCCAAATTATATCCTTTTTAAAGTTCAAATACAAGTATTTTATTAACTTTTTTTATCTTTTTTATTAACTAACTTATTCAATTCTTCTCTCCATTTATACGGGTCATACCAAAAACACCCCTCACACCCCTTCTCATCACATTTACTATCGCCTCTCCACTCTTCATCTCCCTCATACCAAAAATAAATCCCTGGAAAATATCCTCTTTTACCTGTCTTTACACATCTCTCACAAAACCTTGATTTTAAAAGATTATGACTTCTTGTAAGCAAAATAAACTTTTGCTTAATTTCCTCTTCGTTCATATCATTTAATTTTTCTTCATCCCTGCACCACCTAACCTGTGGAAACTTATGGTCTATTTCAAGCTCTTTTGATGGCATTTTTC
>JAMOSM010000071.1 GCA_027063075.1 Nautiliaceae bacterium
TTAATAGATTTGAGAATATTTTTCTTTATCGTGTTCTGATATAGGTTTTCTTACAGAGACATAACCTATTTTTTTACCGTTTTCATCAAACATAGGCTCTATAAAAGTCTCTACCCAGTAATATCGGCCATCTTTTCTTAAATTTTTAACAATTCCTCTCCAGCTTTGATTTTTTTCTATAGTATCCCATAAGTTTTTAAAAACAGATTTTGGCATATCCGGGTGTCTTACAATATTGTGAGGTTTTCCTATTAGTTCATCTTTTTCGTAGCCTGATAATTTACAAAAAGCGCTATTTACAAATGTAATAACCCCTTTTAAGTCTGTTTTACTGATTATAGGTTTGTTTTCTACTCCAGCGTCTTTGAAAGTTACTTCTTCGTTTTTTATTTCCATGGCATTTCCTATAACCTCTTTTTGCAATTTTAGCTAATTTTGAGTAAAATACAATATCTTTTTTATAAAAATTTAATATAAAATAAAAAATTAACAAAAGGAAACAAAATGAAAGTTTTATTAATTAAAGATGTAAAAGGTTTAGGAAAAGCCGGAGAAATTAAAGAAGCAAAAGATGGATATGCAAGAAACTTTTTAATTCCAAAAGGTTTTGCAAAACTTGCCACACCTGAAGTGATAAGAGAGTGGGAAAAAGAGCAGGCTGAAAAAAAGGCAAAACTTGAAGCAGAACTTGATGCTATTAATGAATTAAAAGAAAAACTTGAAAATACTACATTAAAAATTAAGCATAAACTTGGTGCAAACGGTCAGCTAATAGGTGCGGTTACAAACAAAGAAATTGGTGAGAAGTTAAAAGAGCTTGGATTTGATATAGAAAAAAAACAGATAGAGCATACTTCAATAAAAGCTCCGGGAACTTATCAAGTAGATATTAAACTTGGTCATGGAATACATGCTAAACTTAACGTAGAAGTAGAAGGTGAATAATGAGTATAAATTTAGAAGCTACCACGATACTTGGATATAAAAAAGACGGGGTTGCCGTTATCGGAGGAGATGGACAGGTTACATTTGGAAACGCAGTATTAAAAGGTAATGCAAAAAAAGTAAGAACTCTATATAACGGTAAAGTATTAGCCGGCTTTGCAGGAAGTACGGCCGATGCTTTTATTTTGTTTGATATGTTTGAAAATCACCTTCAAAACAGAAAAGGTGATTTATTAAAAGCAGTTGTTGATTTTGCAAAAGAGTGGAGGAAAGATAAATATTTAAGACGTCTTGAAGCGATGATGATTGTTCTTAATACAAAACATATTTTTATACTCTCAGGTAACGGAGACGTGGTTGAGCCAGAAGATGGAAAACTTGCGGCAATTGGTAGTGGAGGAAACTTTGCAATTTCTGCAGCCCGTGCTCTTGATAGACATGCAAATTTAGACCCTGAAAAGCTTGTAAAAGAATCACTTCAAATTGCCGGAGAACTTTGTATTTATACAAATACAAACATAACTATTTTAAAATTACAGGAGGATAAATAATATGAGTGAAATGACTCCAAAAGAGATTGTAAAATATC
Source organism: Nautiliaceae bacterium (assembly GCA_027063075.1). Lineage (GTDB taxonomy): Bacteria > Campylobacterota > Campylobacteria > Campylobacterales > Nautiliaceae > Caminibacter. The sequence continues at coordinate 1,535 of JAMOSM010000071.1, forward strand.
TTGATGAATATGTTGTAGGTCAAAAAGACGCTAAAAAAACAATAGCAATTGCCCTTAGAAACAGATATAGAAGAATGCAACTTCCAAAAGAGTGGCAGGATGATATTTTGCCAAAAAATATCTTAATGATAGGGCCAACCGGAGTTGGTAAAACGGAAATTGCAAGAAGAATGGCTAAGATGATGAAAGTTCCATTTGTAAAAGTAGAAGCTAGTAAATATACGGAAGTTGGGTTTGTAGGGCGTGATGTTGAATCGATGATAAGGGATTTAGTAAATAACTCTATGAATTTAGTTAGAGCTGAAATGGAAGAAAAAAGTAAAGAACAGATTGAAGAAGAGATTATTAATGAAATAACAAAAAAATTAATTCCTCCACTTCCAAAAAACGCTCCTGAAGAAAAACAAAAAGAGTATGAGCATACTTTTAATAAAATGAAAGAAAAAGTAAAAAAGGGTGAAGTTGATAATTTAAAAGTTACAATAGAAATTGATGAAGATATGGCAATGGATGAGAATCTTCCGCCTGAGATGGTAAAAGCTCAAGAGAGTATTGTAAAAATAATAGGAATTTTTAATAAAAATAAAGAAAAAAAAGAAGTAACCGTTAAAGAAGCAAAAGAACTTTTAAGAAGAAAAGCGGCTGAAAAGTTTATTAATAAAGAAGAGCTTAAAAAAGAAGCAATTAAAAGAGCAGAAAACGGAATTATTTTTATAGATGAAATTGATAAAATTGCCGCTACCGGAAATACCCGTCAAGACCCGAGCAAAGAGGGAGTTCAAAGAGACTTATTGCCAATTGTTGAAGGTTCGACTGTAAATACAAAATACGGATATGTAAATACAGACCATATTTTATTTATTGCGGCAGGTGCGTTTCATGTAAGCAAACCAAGCGATTTAATTCCTGAGCTTCAAGGAAGGTTTCCTTTAAGGGTTGAGCTTCAAAGTCTTGATGAAGAGGCTTTATATCAGATTCTTACACGTCCAAAACACTCTTTAATAAAACAGTATCAAAAACTTCTTGAAGTTGAAGGGGTTAATTTAATTTTTGAAGAGGATGCTTTAAGGGAAATTGCAAGATATGCGTTTTTAGCAAATGAAAAAACAGAAGATATAGGAGCAAGACGTCTTCATACAGTGGTTGAAAAGGTGCTTGAAGATATTAACTTTAATGCGGATGAATATAAAGGTAAAGATTTTATAATTACAACCGATTATGTAAAAGAGAGACTTGAAAATATTGTAGAAAATGAAGATATGACAAAATATATTTTATAAGGAAAATAATGCCAAAAAGCGGATTTGTAGGAATTTTAGGAAAGCCGAATGCCGGTAAATCAACTCTTCTTAACTGGCTTTTAGGAGAAAAAATAGCTCTTGTCTCCCCTAAAGCAAATGCTAGTAGAAAAAGAGTAAATGCAATAGTTATGCACGGCGATGACCAAATTATTCTTTTAGATACCCCCGGACTTCATGAAAAAGAGAAACTTCTTAATAAATTTATGTTAAAAGAGGCTTTAAAAGCGTTAGGGGATAGTGATTTAGTTTTATTTTTAGCTGATGTAAAAGATAATCTTGATGGATATAAATGGTTTTTAGAACTTAATAAAAAGAATATTCCTCATATTGTGGTACTTACAAAAACAGACCTTGCAGATAAAGATGAAGTGGAAGAAAAGAAAAAAGAGTATGAATCATTAGGCAAAGCTTTAGCAGTGGTACCTATTAGTGCCGTTGAGGGAAAAGGAAAAGAGGAACTTTTAGATGAAATTGTAAAACATCTGCCTGAACATCCTTACTATTATGACCCTGAGCTGATTTCGACAGAACATATAAGAGATATTTATAAAGAGCTTATAAGAGAAGCGCTTTTTGAAAAACTTGGAGATGAATTACCTTATGAAACAGATGTAATTATTGATAAAATAGAAGAATATGATAATTTAGATAAAGTTTATGCTACAATTATAGTTGAGCGTCCTAGTCAAAAAGGGATGATTATAGGTAAAAAGGGGCGTAAGATTAAAGAAATAGGTACTTATGCAAGAAAGCTTTTAGAACAGTTTAGCGGAAAGAAAATATATCTTGAATTATATGTAAAGGTGGTACCGGGCTGGAGCAAAAATAAGCGTATGCTTGAAGAATTAGGATATGAGGTAGATTAATGGAACAGGTAAAAAATGAAAAAATTCAGGAGTTTTTAAATAACTTAAAAAATAAATTTAGATTTTTAAACAAATATGATTATAACATTAATGAAGTTATAGGTGTTAAAGGTCAAGAGAGATATATTTTATATATAGATAAAAAATTAATCAGAATCTATAGGGGAAAACTTAAATCTTCTCCTTTACTTGCAACTTACCTTCCTATTGAAAATGCTATTTTTTATAATTTTAAAGTGGAAAAATCGGTAATTGAAAAAGTTGATTTAAAAAGTTTTATCGAAACTAAAGTTTATGATGAAGCGGGGGTTGATGATACGGAAGATTATATTATCAAGTATAAAGTTGTAGAGTATTTAAAAGATGAAAAATATGTAATGATTGAGACTGTTATTGTCCCTGTTACTTTTTTAAATAATCATTATAAATATATTTTAGAAGAAACAGGTTATATTGATTATATATCATTTCCCGCTTTTGCTTACAGGGCTTTATATGAAGAAAAAATTTTACAAAAGGCAAATGATTTATTTATCGTACTTTTATACGATAAGATTTTTTTAACTTTTTATTCAGAAGGTGAACTTGTTTATATTCAAACCCTCTCAAACGGTTTAGATAAAGTTTTTGATGCATTAAAGCCTTTAAAGATTAAAGATTTTAATGCAGAACTTTTCAAAAAACTGCTTACAAAAAAAGGTCTTGTTATAAGTAAATATTCAACAGCCGAGTTTGTTGTTTTAGATAAAATAAAAAAAGAGATGAGAAATATATCAAGGGTTATAAAAGAGCAGATAGATAGTTTTATAAATCAATATGAAATAGATGAAATAGACAGGATTTTTATTACTTCAGAATATGGTAGGATAGAAGGTTTAGAAGAGTTTATAAAAAAAGAACTCAATATTGAAACGTACAATTTTGAATTTTATGAAAAATATAACCTTGACAGACTTCCTGTAGATCCGTTTCTGTTTTTAGGAATGCTTGAAGCCCATTATGCATATAAAAACAATGACCAGAGATATAATTTTTCTTTATTTTTAAGAAGACCTACATTTTTTTACAGACCTTCTGGAAAACTTCTTTTGTTTTCTTTTATATCTATTGTTTTAATGATTGCATATCCTATTTATTTATGGATAAACGGTATGATTTATGAATCAAAGAATAAAAGCTTACAGCATAAAATTTCAATTTTGAAAAAAGAGCAGAGCGGATTAAATGCTCAGTTAAAAGTTTTAACTGAGAAAGAAAAGAAATTAAATAAAGAGATTTCATCTTATGAAAAAGAGATAAAAAGAGTACAGAAATTTATAGAAAGTGTATATCAGTTTAAATTTTCTTATATTCCTAAATCTCAAGAACTTGTTGATATAAGTTTTTTAATGAATAAAAACGGAGTTTTTGCAGATAATATAAGTTATGAAAATGGAATTTATATTATTAAAGTTTTTTCTTATAAAGAGTCTGCCATTCCAAACTTGATAAAAGAGCTTTCTGACAATGGATTTTCTGTTAATTTTGATGAGATTGTTTATAAAGATAAAAAATATAATTCTGTTATTAGGATTAAAGAATGAAGTTTTTAGATAGAATTGATGACTATTTTTACAGCAGACCTGAAAAAGAATTTTTGTATGTTTTAGGACTTGTAATAGGGATAATTGGATTTTTAATTTATTATTATATCTATCCTGTTGCAGACCGTTATGAAAGCAGGCAAGAAAAAAATTATAAAAAATTATCAGCCCAGTATAAAAATTTAAAAAGCGATGTTAATCTCTTAAGAATTAGGGTTTCGGCTTTAAATAAACATATAAAACAAAGAGAAACTCTTTTAGCTAATTTGAAAAAGAAAAAAGTTTTTTATAGTGAGCTTGCAAACCTTCTTGATTTTGCGGAATTTGACCAGTATAAATGGGCAAATTTTGTAAAAGAAGCCGTTATGAATGCTAAAAATAAGGGTCTTGAAGTGAAAAAAATAGCAAATACTGTTTATGATATAGATGTTGCCGATAACTCTAAAATGCCTGAAATTGTTAAAAGAATGGATATTGGTATAGAGTTAGAGGGTAAATATAAAAACTTTATATACTATCTTTATTCTTATGAGGACAGAAAAGAGTTAATAAGGATAAAAGAGATGAATATTACTTCCCCTGCGAGTTTTTATATCAAACTTTCTATATATGGGTATAACAAATGAAAAAGATAGTTATTGTTTTAACAGCGGCTTTAATTTTGTTTGCGCAGGACGATAAATATTTAATGTATGTGAATAAGCTTGTAAATTACCATTTTGAGCTTAGAAGTATTACTGATAAACAAATTCCTTTTGAAATAAAAGTAGAACACAATAAAACAAATGTAGCGGTTGAAAAGATTTTAGTAAGAAGAATAAAAGTAGAGCTTTTGTCTATATTTAATAATATGGCTCATGTAAAAATAAAAGAGTATTTAGGCGACCAGCTAATTAAACAAGAGAGTAAGTGGGTTAAGAAAGGTGATAAGATTTATGACTGTAAAATTGTTAAAATTACGTTAACAAAAGTTGTTTTAAAATGTAAGGACAGGGTATTAATAAAAACATTAAATAAAAAAATTCCAGGATTTAAGGAAATAAAATGAAAAAATTAATTGTGGCTTTTATTATTGCTGTATTTAGTTTTGCAGGTAGCTGTGATAATAAACTATTTTCTTATTCAAACAGTATGAATGCAAGTGAGAGAATGAGTATAAAAAGTTTTTTGTATCTGTTAGCTACTCAAAAATGTAATGTAAATATTATTGTTAAAGATAAAAAAGCCCGGGCTATTTTAAATGAAAAAATGCCTTTTGTAAGAATTAAAAACTATACTTTGCCTCAGATACTTGATTTGATTTTGAAAAAAAGAGGTCTTTTTTATACGTTAAAAGGAAATGAGTTAATTGTTAGTTATTATAAAACAAAAACATATAAACTGGATTTTATTTCAAGTTCAAGAACAGGTGAAGCAATACTTGATGCTACAGACAATAAAATTACAAACAATTATACATTTAATTTCTGGGATACATTTCAGACTCAGTTAAAAACACTTTTAGACAATAATAAAGGTGAAGATGAAACAGTTTATGAACCTATTGTAAATAAGGATACGGGGGTTATAGTTGTTACCGGTAATATGAGACAGCTTAATGCGGTTGATAAATATGTTAATAATTTAATGAAATCTTTAACAAAAGAGGTTTTAATAGATGTTAAAATTTATAGCGTAGAGCTTTCAAAATCTCATAAAACAGGAATTGACTGGTCTCAGCTTTCTGTTTCACTTCCAGATAGTTCAGTTCCTTTGAGAGCTCAGTATGTGTTTGGGTCTAATTCTATTTTTAACTCAACCACATTTAATGTTGGAGCTTTATTAAACTTTTTGGCTCAAAACGGAAATGTAAATTCAATTTCAAACCCGAAAATTATGACTCTTAACAATCAAAAAGCAATTATCAGTGTAGGGGATACAATTTATTATAAATACGCTTCAAAAGTTGTAACAGACCAAAATGGTAATCCGAATACTGAATATACCATTGACTCAAAATTTGTGGGGGTAATTTTAGATATTACTCCTCAGATAAGTGATAATGGAGAGATTATTTTAAGTATTGCTCCACGAATAAGCGCATTTAGAGATTTAACGCAGTTAGGTACTCAGACTGTAAGGGATATGCCGCCTGATACAAAAGATAATACAATGCAAAGTATTGTAAAAGTAAAAGATGGGGATACTATTGTTCTTGGAGGTCTTATTAGTGATGATAAAAGTTTAAAAGTAAATGGAGTGCCTATTTTAAAAGAGATTCCTATTATAAAATATCTGTTTTCGTCAAAAGAGAAAATTACTTCAAAAAAAGAGATAGTGTTTGTAATTACTCCTCATATAGTAAATCTTAAAAAGAAAAAAACATTAAGGGATTTAGGTTTTGGCCAATTTCGCTAAAGCAAAAGAGCTTTTTAGGGATGTCGTTGATTTAAACAACTATATTCCTCTTAGCTCTTCTGAAAAAACAAAAAACGATTTGCTTTTTGCAATTAATCAAAAAGAGAAAATTATTCTTCTAACAGGAGAAGCCGGAAGTGGTAAGAGTCTTCTTTTAAGAAGTGTATATGAGAGTCTGAAAGAACAAAAAGAGGTTTTTTTTGTAGCTAATCCTTATCTTGAAATTAATTCGGTATTAGACCTTTTAAAATCACTTGATTTGAAATCCCATCACGTATTGCTTCTTGATGAAGCTCAGCTTTTAGAGGGTGAAACGTGGGAGAATTTAAGAATTTATGCTGACAGGGGAAACGTAACAATTGTGTTTGCAACTCATGATACGGATATTAAAAAACTTCTTGAAAAAAAACATTTTAGTACAAGGATTAATTATATCATTCCTGTAAAACCGATAACCCAAAGCGAGATGGAAAACTTTATATATTCTAAGCTTTTAAAACATAACTTAAACGATATTGCTGATATGTTTAACAAAAAAAACTTTAAAAAAATTTATAAATACACAAAAGGCTCACTACGCGCTACAAATCAGCTTATGTTTAAACTTTTTGATGTAATGGATTATTTTTATAAAAAATATCCTTTTAAATTTAAAGAACCGAAAATTGAAGATAAATATATAGAAATTGCCATTATGGATTTAAAGGCTAAATAGTGCATAGATATGAGGAGTTAGAAAGGCTTTATTATAAAAAGCTTTTTTTAAAAATCTTTTTAGGAATTTTTCTTTTTATTGTAATAGTTGTTAGTCTGTTTTTTTTATTAACTTTTTCGAAAGAGAATAAAAAAGAGACTGTAAAAAAACAAAAAGTTGTAAAATCAAAAGAATCTAAAAAAGAAAAAAACGATACAAAAAAAATTGAAAAAAAAGTTTTTGTTAAAAAAACGCAAAACAAAATTGAGCCTCTTAATTTTATTGTGCCTGATATTGAAGAGAAAAAAGAGTCTAAACCTGTTAAAACAGAAAATCAAAATGAAAAAAAGCCTCTAAAAGTTAAAAAAGAAGTCAAAAAAAGATATCCTATTATTAAAGAAGTTCCTGTTATTCAAGAAAAAGAGGTTAAAATAGATGATTTAATAAAAAGTTATAAACTAAATCCAAATTATGATTTAGCATTAATGATAGCAAAAAAGTTTTATAAAAAAAATAATTTAAAATCTGCACAGATTTGGGTTATTAAAGCCAATAATTTAGACCCTTCAAGAGTGGAGAGTTGGCTTTTATTTGCCGATATACTTCTTAAAGAACACAAAAAACAAAAAGCCTTAGAGGTACTTAAAATATATTTAGACCAATATGGAGACAATGAGGCTGTAAGTGCAAAAATAAGGAGTATTAATGAATGAGAAAATAATAAAACAGATAAAATCCCTTCCTCCTTTACCAAAAAGTGTAATGGAAGTGCAAAGAATTACTTCTGATCCAAACTCATCAATAGCCGATTTGGTAAAGGTTATAAAAGATGACCCGATGTTGACGGCTAACTTGTTAAAAGTTGCAAATTCTCCTCTATATGGTTTTGCAAGGCAAATTAAAAGTGTAGACCAGGCGGTTGCTCTTTTTGGAATGACTACAATAAAAGGTTTTGCAATCTCTTTTGCTATTAGAAATAGTATGAAATTTGATTTAAGTGCTTATGGAATTGATGAAAATCATTTTCACGATGTAAGCATAAAAAGAAATGCAGTGGCAATTCAGTGGTATGCAGGTAAAAAAGAAAAACTTGATATAATTGCAATTGACTCTTTTTTAATAGATTTAGGGGCGGTGATAATTTCTCTGGTTTTACTTGGTGAAAATAGGGCGGATGAATTTAGAAAAAGATTAAATAAACAAAATAGGTTTTCTTTAGAAAAAGAGTTTGTAGGGGCTACTACTCCTGAAATTACTGCGGAAATATTTAAACACTGGCATTTTGGAGATGAGCTTATAATCCCAATAGAAAATATAGATAATCCTTTTAATGCCGATAAGTTTCAAGAAGAAGCGGCGGCCCTTGATACTTTGAGAGTTTTATATGATATGTTGGATTTAAGCCCGGATAAGCAGAATGCTTTTAAAAAAGCAAAAGAGTATAATTTAGACGTTAAAAAGTTAAATAAAGTTTTAGAAAAATTAGAAAGGTAAAAAAGTGAAAGAATTTGCATTCAAATTAGTTAAAGGAATTGACAGAAAAGATATTCCAAGAGATAAAAGGGATATTATTAATGATTTAATTGCACTTGGTATTGTAACTGATGGGGAAATTATAAAATTAAAACCAAAATATAGAATTGGTAAAGTCGATGTAACAAAAAAAGGTTTTGGTTTTTTAATTCCTCTTGGAGTAAAAGAAAAAGATTATTTAATAGAAGCCCATCATTTAAATGGGGCAAGCAAGGGTGATTTGGTTATTGCGGAGAGGTTGAATAACAAAAAAGGACGCCCTAAAGCAAAAGTTGTTTATATTTTGGAAAAAGCGTTTGCTTACAGTGTAGTTTATTTAACGTATGAATATAAAAAAGGGAAAAAAGTTCCTGTTCTTAAAAATATTAAAACAGACCAACCTGTTTTTGTAAATGAAAAGAAAAAAACTCTAAAAAAACTTCCACAAGGGGCTGTTTTTAAAGTAAATAACTATACTGCTAAAATTGAAGAAGTGCTTGGAGTGTTACAAGACCCTTGGGTTGATGATAAAATCTCTTTAGCGCTTTATAACAAAAAAGAGGAATTTTCTAAAAAAGCTATTAAAGAGGCAAAAGCGTTTGGTGATTATGTAGATAAGAGTATGTATCCAGACAGGATTGATTTAACAGACCTTCCGTTTTGCACAATTGACCCTCTAACTGCAAAAGACCATGACGATGCCATTTATTATGATGTAGATAAAAATGAAATTTATGTGGCAATTGCGGATGTTAGTGAATATGTATATTTAAATGGAAATATTGATAAAGAAGCAAAGGAAAGAGGATTTAGTATCTATTTTCCTCATAAATCAGTTCCTATGCTTCCAAGAGAGCTTAGCGAAAATATCTGTTCGCTTAAAGAAAATGAAGACAGGCTTGCTTTTGTGTTTAAAATAACACTTGATGAAAACAATGAAGTGGTTAAAGAGGAGCTTTTTGAAGGGATTATTAACTCTCACAGAAAATATTCATATGACAGGGTTGATGAATTTTTAGATGGAAAATTTGAAAACACTGATGAAATTGATGAGGTTATTTTAAAATGGCTTATGCCTCTTTGGGAGAGAGTAAAACATATTAGAACAAAAAGATTAAAAAAAGGTCTTGAGTTTGAGAGTGATGAGATTAGAATGAGCCTTGATGAAAACGGGATGATAAAAGAAGTTAGAATAGAAAAAGAGACTCCATCTCACAAACTTATAGAAGACTGTATGCTTCTTGCTAATCAGGCTGCTGCTAAGATGATAGATTTTGGAATTTTTAGGGTTCATGAAAAACCAAGTGAAAGCTCGCTTGATGAACTTTATGCAGAGCTTGGAGCCCTTGGAATAGAAGTGGATATGGATGAAAAGGATTTTGTAAAGGTAGTTGAAAAAATTCAATCTCAAGCAAAAGAGATGGGTATTAAAAAGTTTGTGGATAAATTAATTATCCGTTCTCAACAACAAGCAAGATACGACGCAGCGTGTACGCCTCATTTTGCACTTGGATTTGACAGATATACTCATTTTACCTCTCCTATTAGAAGATATTCAGACCTTACTCTTCATAGGCTTTTAAAAGCTACTATAAAAGGTGAAAAAAGAATTGTAGATTATATTTTAAGAAACGTTGAAGCTCTTGTAGTGAAACTAAGCGAACTTGAAAGAGAAGCTATGAAAGTTGAGTGGGATTTTTATGACAGAAAATATGCAAGGTTTGCAGAACTTCACATAGGTGATAGATATAAAGGGATTATTGAAGATAAAGAAATTCCACCAATTGCAAAAATACTTGAAGATAAACTTTTAGGAGCAAGAGTTTTTTTGAAAAACACAGAGCAGTTTAATCTTTTTGAAAAAGTTGATGTGGAAGTTGTCAGCGCTAATATAGCAACAGCTAAAATTAAAGGTAGAGCATACAAAATAGAGGAATGATTTCCTCTTAGTATGTATAATTTATACCAAATGCGAATAAATAAGCTCCACCTTGGCTAAACTCACCTGAAATATAATTTTGTGATATTTTATCGTAGATTTTAGCAACTCCCGCCGAAACCATCGCCTTTTAAGGCGAGCAAAGGCGGGTAATAATTTAATCGGGAACTTTTTGATTCTCAATATATATATCAAACAAGGATAGCAATGAATTACGTTTATCGTTTCAGACTTTATCCTACAAAAGAGCAAGAGCGATTTTTAAAACAAGAAGGGGGAAACATAAGGTTTGTATATAATTATTTCCTTTCACTTGCGAAAAAAGAGTATGAATCTACTCAAAAGAAGTGGGACTTTTATGAATATAAAAAATTACTTCCAGAATTGAAAAAAGAATTTGAGTTTTTAAAACTTTCTAACTCACAGTCACTTCAAGAGAGCTTAAAAAACCTTGATAAAGCATTTAAAAATTTTTTCAAAGGACTTACTGATTTTCCAAAATTTAAGAAAAAGAAAAAAGTTAATTCAATTTTAATTCCTCAACATTTTAAAATTGAAAGTAACAAAGTAAAAATTCCGAAATTAAAAATTTCAATCAAATTTAAAAAACATAGAATTATAGAAGGAGAGATTAAGTCTATATCTATTGTTATTACTCCAAGCGGGAAATATTATCTCAATGTTTTAACCGATAGAGAAATAAAACCGCTTCCTAAAGCAAATAAGGCAGTAGGAATAGATATGGGCTTAACAGACTTTATAGTTACAAGCGATAAGCAGGTTATTAAAAACCCTAAACATTTCAAAAAACTTGAAAGGAGGTTAAAATTATGGCAAAGAAGATTATCAAGAAAAGAAAAAGAGAGTAATAATTTTAAGAAATGGGCCAAAAGAGTAGCAAAATTACATGAAAAAACCACTAATGCTAAAAATGATTTTCTACACAAATTATCAAGAAAATTTATTGACGAAAACCAAGTCATAATAGTAGAAAAATTAAACATTAAAGGCTTAATCAAAAACAAAAGGCTCTCAAAACATATTCATCAAGCAAGTTGGTATAAGTTTATCAATATGCTTGAATATAAGGCAAAATTTTATGGAAGAGAATTAATCAAAGTAGATACGTTTTATCCATCA
>JAMOSM010000072.1 GCA_027063075.1 Nautiliaceae bacterium
AATCATTAAAAACAGTGATGACACTTCAACAATTTACCTTGAAATAACCCATGAAAACGAAATTATCCGTAAGCTTCTAATGTGGATACCAAATCTAAAAGTTGTAAGCCCGAAATGGCTTGATGAAAAAATTAGAAAAATGATTAAAGAGTATTAAATGGACTTATTTGAAATCATAAACCAACCAACCACCGAAGAATTTAAGCGTCTGTATCACGGCAGGGGAGAAAAAACATATCCGTTTTTAACGATTGACAGTATTGATGAGATTCTTTTTATTCAGTTTTATGAAAAAGTGGATGAAAAACCGTTTTTGGAGATTTTCAAAAAAGCACCGGAAAAATATAGGAATATTATCGTTAAAAGACGCTATTTAATGGACAATGAAAAATTATTTACATTAAGAGGAATTATTCCCGATAATGCAGCAGCTATTGAAAACGGCATGAAATTCAAACTAAACTTTTACAATCAAAACATCGGATATTTCGGGGATACCAAAAATGCCAGAAGTTATGTGGAAAAAATAAGTAAAGGTAAAAAAATATTAAATCTTTTTGCATACACATGCGGATTTTCACTGTTTGCCAGAAGGGGCGGGGCAAAATATATAGCAAATGTAGATATGAACAAATCCGTCCTTGCGACAGGCTTGACAAATCATCAGATAAACGGGCTTGATATTAAAAACATTTCATTTTTACCTTATAACATCCTAAAAGCATTTGCAAAGATAAAAAAACAAGCCCCTTACGACATAATCATAATCGACCCTCCCACACACCAAAAAGGCAGTTTTATAGCCTCAAAAGATTATATAAAAATCATAAAAAAACTGCCTTTACTTTCCCACGAAAACACAACCGTTTTAGCCTGTATAAATTCACTGAAATTCACCAAAGAAGAACTGATTAAAATGATCGAATCAAATACCTCGTTTAAATTCCAAAAACAGATTCCAAATCCGGAAGAATATACCAATTCCACACTGAAAAGTCTGATTTTTTCATAAAAATTGGCTATAATTAAAAAAAAGGGATTAAAATGATTAAAAAATTTCTTTTGATAAGCGGTTTTGTATTTCTTTTCGCATCTTCACCCGAAGCGATTATAAAAAAAGATTTCAATGAAAACATTCTTCCTCAAATCCTTGAAGATTTAAATAAAAACGGAGAATCAATAATTATTTTACGCGTATATAAAACGCCAAAAAGCCTTACATTAAAAACATACAAAGTTGAACAGACTTTTGCTAAAAGTGAGCTTTTTGAAAAAAAAGGCGACTACAGCCAAGGTTATAAATACTACACAAAATACATACTCAAACCCTCACAAATCAAAGTTACCGATTTCGTAAAAATAATAGACGCAAAAACCGATGAAGATTTAGACACACTCTTTGAAAACAACGGTAAAAAACTTATTGAAGTGTTAAAAGACCAAAAACAGTTCATTGCGATCAAAGGTATTGAAAAAATCATTAAAAAAGGAAAACTCAACGATTTAAAAGCGTTTTTAAAAGGAGTGCTTGCGGGGAAAGTTCCGGCAAGCTGCTCTTAATCTTTTGATATATTATTTTTGAACTGTTTTTTCTTTTTCATTTCACTTTGTCAGTTAAAACCGCATATTAAATTTTACATTCATCTTTTTTCCGTTTCTTTACAAAAAACAAATGTTAGATATATTTTGTGGAATAATATCATACCAAAACACAAATCAAATCTAACATTCACTATTTCTTTACCTCTTCTCTTCCTACTCTTTTCCCTATCTTTTCCTAAAAAATAAATGTTTGATATCATTTAAGGATTGGTATCACAACATATACCATTAAAGCGCCAGACACTATATATTTAATATATTTAACCCAGGGTTGTTTCATGCTAAACTCCAAAGATAAAAATATGACAACTTCGTGCTCCTTTTTGCTTACGCAACACTCAAATTTTGCTAAAAAGTGCGAACGGGAGAGCCGTTAAAAAAACGACAACTGCTTGTCGTTTTTAGGCTCGCACGG
>JAMOSM010000073.1 GCA_027063075.1 Nautiliaceae bacterium
TCATTAGGAGTATAAAAATTTTCAATCGAATGAGGCAAATATTCATAAGCAGTTTTATTTTTACTGAGAATACCGCCGATTTTAGGCAAAATTTTATTTGAATAAAAATCCACGCATTCTCTTAATTTATGAGTTTTTTCAGCTTTTGTAAATTCAAGTACCAAAACTATACCGTCTTTTTTCAAGACCCTGTAAAATTCCTTTATCGCTTTTTCAATTTCCACTACGTTTCTTATTCCAAAAGAGATACTAATTCCATCAACACTTTCATCATTTAACGGTATATCAGTGGCATAAGCGTTATAAAACTTTACATCCGAAAATCTTTTTTTCGCCACTTCAAGCATTCCGCTGCTTGGGTCAAGACCGCAGACGGTAATTTTTATTCCTTTTTTTGCTGCTTCTTTTTTCCAAATCTCTATCATATCACCTGTTCCGCACGCCACATCCAAAATTTTAATATCTTTTTTATCAATTAAATTTAAAGCATTTTTTACTGATTTTTCTCTCCACTTCTTATCAATTCCAAATGTTAAAACCCTATTTACAAAATCATACTTTTTAGCAATAGAGTCAAACATTTTTACAATTTGTTCTTGCTTACTCACTTCAACTCCTAAATGATTATTCATTTTTTAAATTGTAGCAAAAAAAGAGGAAAATCAGCAGATTCTAGGAAGCAGCTCACCTTTTGGAAGTTCAATTACTCTTTTTGTTCCCCAAGGAGAAACTAAAACAACTCTTTCTCCCTCAACCACTTCACCAATAATTGAAGCTTTATCATTAAATCTTTTTAATACTTTTTCAGCTTTTTTAGCATCCTCACTGCTAACAGCCACCAAAAACGTTCCTTCATTAGCCAAATCCATAGGCTCAAACCCAAATATCTCACAAAGTCCCATAACTTCATCACTTACAGGTATTTTATCTTCTTCTATTTCAATTCCAACACTACTTGCTTTACTCCATTCATTTAAAACGGCACTAACTCCCCCTCTTGTTGCATCACGCATAACTTTAATATCAATTCCTTCATCAATAAGGGCTTTTACCTCATCCCATAAAACTTTACAATCGCTTTTTAAATCTGTATCAACTCCGTATCTGTGAGCCATTATAACAGTTCCGTGTCTCCCAATATCTCGACTAACTATTATCTTATCACCAGGTTTTAAATTATGAGCTGAAATATTATCTTTTAAAACTCTTCCTATTCCAGAAGTATTTATAAAAATCTTATCTACACTTCCAGCCGGAACAACTTTTGTATCTCCAGCAACTATTTTTGCCCCAACTTTTTTAAGTTCTTCACTCATACTTTTTACAATTCTTTCAAGCTCATCAAAAGAAAGCCCCTCTTCTATCATAAAGCCACACGTTAAAAACTCAGGCTTACCTCCCATCATTGCAACATCATTACAAGTCCCTGCAATACTAAGCTTTCCAATATCGCCTCCGTTAAAAAACAGAGGACTTACCGTAAAACTATCCGTTGTAAAAGCAAGTTTTCCATCTGCACTGATAACTGCGGCATCTTCTGCACTAACTAAAATATCATTTTTAAAATTTTTATAAAACAAATCGTTTATTAACTTGTTTGTCTCTTCTCCTCCACCACCGTATGCAAGTGTTATTTTCATTTTTTTGTTCCTTTAACTTTGTTGAAACACTTTTTTTAAATTATACCATATCCCTAAGCCTCACAAACTCATCCTTGCTGATATTCAACTGATTTAATATCCCATTTAAAAGTCCCGGTTTTAACACCTTTTTCTTATAAGCTGAGATAACAATAATTTCTCCTTTATCATTCTTAAAAATCCTGTGATTTCCTCTATTTTGCCTATCAAAATAAAACTCAAGTTTTTTTAAAATCTTCATAAGTTCTCTTCCGGTAATGTTAGTTAGTTTCATAACTAAACCTTAGAGAGTTTTTCTTTTATTTTTTCCACTATTTCATTCTCTCTAAATTGCTTAGCATAATCT
>JAMOSM010000074.1 GCA_027063075.1 Nautiliaceae bacterium
AGCTTTGGTTGTTGCTATTTTATTAATCTTTTTAGTTTTAGTTTTAATGTTTAATTCCGTTTTGCTTCCTTTTGTGGTTATTTCTGTAATTCCTCTTTCGTTTTTAGGGGTTATTATAGGTAACTTCTTAATGGGAATGAATATGACGATGCTTGGTATGATAGGGATTGTAGGGCTTGCCGGAGTTGTTGTTAATGATGGAATTGTTATGATAGATTTTATTAAAAAAGCTAAAAACCTTGAAGAGCTTTTAAGGTTTGCATCTTATAGACTAAGACCAATTCTTTTAACATCAATTACGACGTTTTTTGGACTTTTGACACTTATGTTTTTCCCTTTTGGTCAGAGTGCTATACTTCAGCCTCTTGCTATTGCCCTTGGTTTTGGGCTTTTGTGGGGAACTCTTCTTAATCTTTTTTATCTGCCTGTATTTTATTATATTATAAATAGAAAAAAGTTTAGGGATTAAAATGAAAGTGTTTATTAAAACGTTTGGTTGTAGAAGCAATATTTTTGATAGTGAAATTATGAAAAATGTAATAAAAGATGTAGTAAATTCCGAAAAAGAAGCTGATTTAATTATAGTTAATTCTTGTACCGTTACAAATTTTGCTGATAGAGACCTTAGACAGTATATAAACAGATGGCAAGATAAAAAAATTATTTTAACAGGTTGCGGCGCTTATACCCAAGGAGAAAAGCTTTTTAAAGAAAATAAAGTAAATGCAGTTCTTGGTCATAAGTATAAAGAGGAAATTGATAAGTTTTTGGGCTTTAAAGGTATAAAGCTTGGGGATTTTGATTTTAAAAATTCAAAAATACTTGAAAATATTTCTAAAACAAAAGCTTTTATAAAAATTCAAGAGGGGTGTGATTTTGAGTGTGCTTATTGTATAATACCTTTTGTAAGAGGTAAAAGCAGAAGTATAGATGAAAAGATTATTTTAGATGAAATTAAAAAGTTAAGGGATATTGGAGTTAGCGAGTTTGTTTTAACCGGGATTAATATGGGAAGTTATGGCAAAGATACTAATACCTCTTTAAGTGAATTAATAGAAAAAATTAGTTTCATAAGAGGAGTAAAAAGAATAAGGCTTGGTTCGCTTGAACCAAGTCAGATTGATGAGAGGTTAATAGAACTTACTCAAAATGGAATACTTGAAAAACATCTTCATATAGCACTTCAGCATACAAGTGATAGGATGCTTAGGATTATGAAAAGGAGAAACAGGGTAAAACCAACCCTTAAGCTTTTTGAAAAACTTGCAGATAAAAATATTGCTTTAGGAACGGATTTTATAGTAGGACACCCGGGAGAGAGTGAAGATGTTTGGGCTGAAGCTTTGGAAAATTTTAAAAAATATCCTTTAACTCATATTCATATTTTCAGATACTCTAAAAGGGACGGGACTTTGTCTGCTGAAATGAAACAGGATGTGCCTGGGGATGTTGCAAGAAAAAGAGCTAAAATTTTAGAAGAGATTGTAAGAAAAAATAATTATAATTTTAGATTGAAAAAGCCGGAAGTTTTAGTTCATATAGAGGATTTTAAAGATGGATATTCAATTGGCTATGACGAGTATTATAATAAAATGAAAATAAAAAAAGAATTTAACAAAGGAGAGTGGGTGAGAGTAAAAGATTATAAAGTAAAGGAAGAGGGAAATGTCAAAGAATAAAAATCTGCTAATTACAGGAAGTATAGTTGCTATTTTAATAGCACTTTTAATTGCAGCCGGTATTAAGTCCGGGGATTTGGATTTTAGCGTTTTATTTTCTCAGATTGTCGGAGTTGTTATCATTTTTGCCTTTTTTATATTTTTTCTTTTGATGTTAAAAAAAATTGCCCCAGCACCTCAGGCTCCTCAGCAGGTTCAGGTTGAAATGAATACAGGAATTGAAAAAGATTTTGTAATTAAGCCTATTACTTCAAACGTGACTTTTAAAGATGTAGCAGGTATTAATGAAGTAAAAGAGGAGCTTGT
>JAMOSM010000075.1 GCA_027063075.1 Nautiliaceae bacterium
AACTTCGATATAATAAAGATATGGGGATACTAAGATATAAAAGAGAATAAAGAAGAGTTGTTAAAAAAAGAGAGATGTGAGCAGAAAATTAGATATAAACATACAAACAATAAAGAAATATTAGGGGCTATATAAGAAAGGAGGGATAGAGAATTTAAAGCTAAAATATAAAGGAAGAATACCAAGATTAAATAAGGAAGAATTTGAGAGATTTAAAAAGAAGGCAAAAGAGGGGTTTGACAGTTTAAAATCAATGCAAGAGTGGATAAAAGAGGAATTTAACAAAGAGTTATCAATAAAAACGATAAGTTATTGGTGTAAGAAATTAGGAATTAAAAAAAAGGGAACTTTCAAATATCAAGAGAGATGAAAATAAAGTAAAAGAGTTTAAAAAGAAGAAGATTAAAGAAATAGTAAATGGTAATCTAGATGCAAAGATAATGTTTTATGATGAGAGTAGATTTGGACTGATGACAGATATAGGGAGGAAATTGACAATAAAAGGAATAAAACCAATAATACCATATCAACAGAAATATGAATATTTTTATCTTTATCAAACACCAGATATAAAAAGTGGAGAAGATTTTTCAATGTATATGTCGCATTTAGACAGTGTTTCTTTAAATGAATATTTAAAACACTTAAGTGAAAAATACAAAAATAAAAAAATAGTTTTAATAATGGATAATGCAAGTTTTCATAAATCTAAAAAAGTTAAAGTTACTAAAAATATAAAAATCGAGTATCTTCCTCCCTATTCTCCTGAGTTAAATCCTCAAGAGAGAAGATTTGAAGATATAAAGAAATTTTTAAAAAATAGAGTATTTAAAACAGTAGAGGAATTAGAAAAAAAAGTTGAAGAAATATTACTTTCTTATACCAATGAGCAAATTAAATCTTTAGTCTCTTATGACTATATTGTAAAAGTTATGAATATATGAGAATTGGTATAATGAATTACTTTTTCATAGCACCTATAAACTGTGGGAAAATCTTATATTCAAAAAGTAATGTAGAGACTCTACATCAGTTATATAATAAAGGATTGTTTCCTAAAAAGCTATATAATTATTTTATTTGCACAAAAGGGGTTGGGCTTTTTATAAAAGAGAAAGAAAAGATTAAAGAAATTATAATTTCGTATGATGATAAAGAGTTTTTAAAAAAACTGCCTAATAATCCGTATAATTTTTATTTAAAAGCACTTGAGAGATATTTGAAAAAAGCAAAAAAACGTTTAGAAAAGGGAGATAGCATTTTTCTTTATTTTGAGAATTATAAATTTGAAATTTCAAAACATAAATTTTTTGTTTATGAAAAGGACAAATTAATAGTTGAAAATTTTTTATCGGAAGTTAAATATAGTAAGCTTAATGAAGTGATATTAAATCCTTTTACCAACAAAAAAATCAGATTTTACGCTCCAAAGATAGTATATGAGTTTTTTGAGTATTATTATAAAATTGCTAAACTCAAAAATAACCATAAAGATGTAAAAACAAAAAGCGATTTTTTGTTATTGATTTATGGGCTTTTGTATGTAGGAATTTTTTTTGTGTCTGTTTTTGGGATTATGTGTTTGTTTTGGTATATTGATGTTTTGATATTTAAAGAGTTTGACGCACTAAGAGCCACTATTGAGGGGATTGTTGCAATAGCACTTGGCGATTTTATTTCGGATATTTTTGAATCGAAATTTTATTATTAAATATGATTTTAAAAATTACTCCTAAAAACACCAAAAAATTTTTGTATAAAGCTATTTTTTATTTATTTTTTGCAGTAGAGCTTTTTTTTATAAATTGCAAAATAAAACAAAAACCATTATTTTAAATACTGCCGATTTTGATCTAAATTACCAAGATATTTACGATAATTTTATAGGAATTGACGAAAAATCAAAATTTAATATTGATGGTAATTATACTTATGAAACAGCCACTACAAACTATATAGATGATACGTTAATAGTTTATAAAACCTTAATTGGAAAAAAAGTTGAAGTTGCAAGGTTTGTAAGAACTAATACAAGCGGTTACAGACACAGAACCGTTTTGTGTTATAAGCATTATATTATAAGCGGCGGAAGTTACGGGTATGTGTTTATTTACGATGCAAAAAGCAAAAGCAGGATGGCAAAACTTATAGGAGTTAAAGATTATATTTTAGATTTGGCACTTAACGGTGATGTTTTGACAGGTTTGGATGAGAGAGGAGATATAAGGCTTTATAATTTATCTGAAATTAAGCCTAAAATTGCTCCGTATTTGACTGTTACGTTATATAATGACGATACATTTTTATTGAGAAGCGGGGGCTATTTTTATACAAACGATATAAATAAAGCCGTATGTCTCAAACCGACAAAGCTAAGCCTTATAAAAACTTCCTGTATTCCGAGTAAAGATATTGTTAAAAATATAATACTTTCAAAAAAGCCGCTTGAAAAAAAAGTAAAAATAATTAATTTAACTTCCGATATTCCGATAGAAATGGATGTAAATATCAACAGGATTTTTAATACTTCAAAATATGTTATTTTAGGTGACGTTAAATATTACGCACTGAATAAAGAAACGAAAAAATTAAAAGAGATTAAACTTCCTCGAAGAAATATAATGTCAATTTTGGAAAAAGACGGGTTTATTTATATTTTACTGAGGTGGGGTAATATCTATAAATTTGATAAAAACCTAAATTTTATTGCAAAGACGAATTTTGAACCGAATATATCTGCTAAAACAAGCAGATATTTAAGCGTATATAAAAAATACTACATTGCTTCAAGATACAAAGATAAAATTTGGATTTTTGATAAAAATTTAAATCCGAAATATAAAATATCCATTCCAATAAAAAAGCTTTACTACTGGACGTTTATAGATGATATTTTGTATTTAGATATAAATAACAAGCTTTATAAAATTGATTTAAAAACTAAAAAGCATAAATCAATTAATGTAGATAGTGTTAAACTAAAAACAAATCAAAATAAATTTGTAATAAAAAATGATAAATATTATCTTATTAATAAGGATTTTAATAAAAAAACTCTTAAATTAAAGAAAAATTTTTATTATTTTTATAATGGCAATAAATATTTTTATGCTATAAGTGATAATGAAATTGTCAGATTTTTAGATGGTAAGAAAATAGAATCGACTTTTATTAAAGAAAATATTGACTCTTTGGCAGGAGCTGCGGAGATTGGCGATAAGGTTGTATTTGTATCGCGCAATAAAGTCAAAACGTATGATTTTAAAACAAAAAAAGTAAAACTTTTAGCTCAGCCTGCAATCAGGTTTTTTGATATGTTTGTGAATAAAGATTTTGTGGTTACGGAAAGTGAAAATATATTTATTTTTACGATAAAAATTTAAGCCTTGTTAAAAAAATAAGAAGAGATGGTAGTTATATTTATGCTTTAAATGATAATAAAATTTATTTAGAAAGTATTAGCAAAAAAGTATACGATTGATCTGAAAGTTTTTAGAAAAGTTAAAGTTTCAAAAATTCCTAAAATTAAAAAAACATCGGCTTATTATTCAGGGACTGACGGTTATATTTATTATAAAGATTATGCCGTAAAAGCAAAAGGGAGAATTATTAAAGTGTATGAAACCGATAAATTTATAGTTATATGGGGAATTAATAATCATCTTTATGTTTATGATAAAAAGCTTAATTTATTAAAAGATATTATTTTGGATAAAAGGGTTAATGCTTTCTATATTATGGGAAATGGGTGGTTATATTATGCGATATACGATAATATTTTTAAGTATAGGATAAAATGAAAATAAAAAAGAAAAATTATTTATCGTTTTTAATTACGGGAGTGATTTTATTTATTTTTATGATTGAAGGCTGGATTCATTATGACAAATTTGACTGGAAAGCTAAATTTGGTGTAATGCTTTTTACTGTAAATGCTATATGGTTTGGGACTGTTTTGTTTAAAGATTATTTCACTACTTTTACCAGAAATCATACTTTAAGAATAAAAAACGGCATTTTAGAGTTTGATAAGAAAAAATATAAAATAGATGATTATTTGAAAATTAAATTTAAAGATCAAAATATTTCTCTTTTTATATGGGATAAACTTATATTTAAAAATATCTATTTTGATGAAGACGAAATAGAGAGGTTTTTGTATATAATAAAGCCGTATCTTAAAAATCCAAAAATTGTTACAAATATAAATTTTCATGAAATAAAGCCTTTTAAGGAAGGATTTTTTATAAAACACAAAAAATTTTATTATGAAAAAATCGAAAAACTTGAAATCAGAATACACAGATATTATGCAAATCTTGAAGCATTCGATATATATATAACGTTAAATAACGGCAAAACAATTAAAAAAAGAATAAGAAAAAACAAGCTTAATGAAGCGGTAATACTTTTTATAAATTTTAAATTGGCAAAATGCGAAGATATTAAAAATTGTATTGATAGAGGATAAATAATAAATATGCAACTATTTTATAATAAATGAAATGGTTTATTGGGCTTAGCTTAAATAGTATTTTTTGTAATTGCGATAAATTTAGCGGTAAAAATTAAATCTAACTGTTTAAAATCCTGTTTACAAGAATTTTAATTTTTAAGAAATAATTCTGATGGTGCCCTCTCCGCCATTTTGATACTTTATACTTTCTTGTTATTCTTCTATACTTCTCTTTAATAAAATCGATAAAATTCTTAAAAAGGTTTTTTTATGAAATTTACATTTCTTGGTACAAGTGCAGGTAAGCCTACAAAAAAAAGAAACGTCTCAGCTCTTGCTTTTGAGGTTGAAAATGAGAGTGGTTGGTATTTGTTTGATTGTGGAGAAGCGACTCAACATCAAATTTTAAAAACCCCTCTTAGCATAAATAAGTTAAAAGCTATTTTTATAACTCATCTTCACGGAGACCATATATTTGGGCTTTTTGGGCTTTTGACTTCAAGAAAACTTGATAAATGTACTTTGCCTCTTAAGATTTACGCTCCTCAAGGATTAGAAGATATGATACGAGCTGTTATTAGTGTGGATGAGCTTGGGTATGAATTTGAAGTGGTAGAAATTTATGGAGGGTTTGAAGATGAGTTTGAAAATTTTTATTTAAAAGTTTTGCCACTTATTCATTCAAAAGAGTCATATGCTTTTTATATAAAAGGGAAATCAAAATATAAATTAAATTCAAAAAAACTTCAAGAAGATGGATTAATGCCGGGGATTGAATATAAAGATATTCAGCGTGGAAGAGATGTTGTAAAAAATGGCAAAATTTTTAAAGCCAAGGAATATGTTGAGGTTATTGAAGGTAAAAGAATAATTATTGCAGGGGATAACGCAGAGCCTGATATCTTAGGAAAATATCTTAAAAATTTAGACCTTTTAGTGCATGAAGCCACTTATACAAGCAAAGCGTTTGAAAAGTTAGAGACAAAATATCTGCATACAACTGCTAAAAATTTAGCAATAACGGCAGATGAATATGGTGTAAAAAACTTAATAGCAACTCATATATCTCCAAGATTTGAAGGAGATGAGATTTTAGAGGAGATAAAAGAATATTATAAAGGCAATGCATTTGTTGCAAACGATTTTGATGTTTTTAGGTTAAAAGATTTGTTGATTAAGGAATGTAATTTGCTTGGATTTATGATTTAATAGTAAAAACAAAGAAGGATATCAAATGCAAATTCAGAATATAAATCAAATGCACAATATAAACCAAGCACATCAGGAACCACAGGGAATGGGGAAAATTATGCAGTCTTTATCTCCTGATGAAAGAAAAGAAGTCTCTCAAATGCTTCAAGATATGGATGAAACTCAAAGAAAAAACGCAGTAGAACAAATTAAAAAATTAGATACAGATAATAATTTGTATCACTCTATTATGGATATTTTAAATCCCGCAACTCAAAGCGTAATTACAGCAACTTCTATAAGCTTATACGCCTAAATTTTAAAATTTATGAGTTTCATTTCTTTTAGCATAAAATTAATAGAATTTGCTAAACCTGGTATTGAATTTATTAAAGTACCGTCTAAATCAAAAAGTAATATCAATTTTTCCCTTTTTTGTCTCACTTTAACAAAAAAGATTTACTGATGGTTAATTTTTGTGATTTTTACATCACTTCCAAAAATTTCTCTTACTTTTCTTATTACGTTTTCGCTTTCGTCATTTAAGATATTGTGGTTTTTAGTTGGTTGTTGTTTTGTAGGAGATGGGGCTGTTTTTTGGCATCTTATTACTTCAATTTTGGTATCAATTCCAAATATTTCATTAATTAAAGGTCTTATTACAGGTGAGAAAAATCTTCTAAATAAGTTTTTGCACTCTTCATCAGGGCAGCTCTCCCAAGTTAGAGTGTTGTTTTCAAAGGAGATAAATTTCAAGCTTGTCTCAAAACAGATTCCAAGCTCTTCATCTTTTTCTTTTATTTTTTGAATAAGTTTTTTAAAAAGTTCTTTTCCTGTTGGTTTTATATCGGTTTTTGGAGTATAGGAGTTTATATCCACTTTTTGTTCAAGCTCTTTTATTAAATCATCAATTTTGTGAGGTTTTGTGGCTTCTATCATTCTAAAAAACATTAAACTTAAAATAAATTCATTATCGCTGTGGTATTTTATAAGCTCTCTTGTGTCACTTAAGATATTAAAAAACCTTTGCATTGTAACTAAAGGAAGTGTTCCTTTAAAAAGAGCTTCTTTTAAATATAAAATTATTTCATCAAGGATTGATTCAATATCATACTCTTTTATCTCTTTTATAATCTCTTTTATAGTGTTTCTATCAGAATTTAAAATGCTTTTAAAGATTTTGTCTATGATTTCCGGGTTAATTACCCCAAGCATTTCAACAACTTTATCTAAATCTATTTTTCCTCTTGAATAGGCGATTGCTTGGTCTAAAAGAGTTAAAGAATCCCTAACACTTCCTTTTGCACTTTTTACAATTAGCCTTATTGCTTCATCTTCATATTCCACGTTTTCGTTTATTAATACTTTTTGCAAAAAACTCTCAATCGTTTTTTCAGGAATTTTATTAAATCTAAAATGCTGAACGCGACTAAGAATTGTTGCCGGAAGTTTTAGAGGGTCTGTTGTTGCCATAATAAATTTTACATACTCAGGCGGTTCTTCGAGTGTTTTTAAAAGAGCGTTAAAGGCTTCGTTCGTTAGCATATGCACTTCATCTATTATAAAGATTTTGTATCTTCCAATTGAAGGTTTGTATTTTGTATGTTCAATAAGTTCTCTTATATCTTCTATTTTTCTGTTACTTGCAGCATCCATTTCTATAATGTCGATGTGTCTGTTTTCGTTTGCTAATTTGCAGTTCTCACACACTTCACAAGGAGTGGAAGTTGGTCCTTTTTCACACTCAAGGGCTTTTGCAAAAATTCTTGCAGTTGTTGTTTTCCCACTTCCTCTAAGACCTGAGAAGAGATAAGCATGGGCAATTCTATTTGTATCAAGAGCGTTTGTGAGGGTTTTTACTATGGCGTCTTGACCTATGATTTCTTCAAATTTTTTTGGGCGATATTTTAAAGCAAGTACCAAGATAAGCCTTTTTTAAAATTATATCAATTTTTTAAGAAGCGCCTCGTTTAATTCATATGCTATTTTTTCTTTTAGGGAGTTTAAAGAGTTTTCAAAATCTTCTGGAGTTATGTTGTAATTTATTAAGGATTGTTTGTTTAAAAACTCTTTTATTTCTTCAAAAGAGGACGCGTTTAAAAAAAATTCTAATAACTCTTTTTCTTTTTTATTCTCAATTTTATTGAGAAGTTTTTTAAGATACTTTTGTTCTTTTTTTGAAAGTTTAGAAAAAAAGCTGTTTATTTTTATATTAAACATTATAGCCTTTTTTAAAAAAAATTATATCAAAAATCAATATAAATGAGATATCAATATTTTTATATACTGGTAGAAAATATATGACAGACACTTTTTGTTTAAAAATGATGGTAGTGAGGGGGAGACTTGAACTCCCGACCTCCGGCTTATGAGACCGGCGCTCTAGCCAGCTGAGCTACCCCACCGTCTGTGGGTTGAAATTATAAATAAATTTTTTTGTAATGTCAAGGGAGAAAAAATGCGTTGTTACAAAAAGTAACATTAAAATAAGGTTAACTTTTTAATTTATTTAAAAAGTTTTAGACGTGGTATAATAGGTTAAATGAATATTAACAAGGAGAAAAAAAATGAAGTTTTTAAAAGGAGTGCTAAGCGTTGCTTTACTTGCAAGTATGGGTTTTGCGGCTGAGTATGTAATTAAATTTTCTCATGTTGTATCTCCAAACACTCCAAAAGGAAAAGCTGCTGAATATTTTGCAAAGAGGGTTGAAGAACTTTCAAAAGGAAAAATAAAAGTTGAAGTTTATCCAAATGCACAGCTTGGGAAAGATAAAGTTGTACTTAGAAAAATGAAATTTAACGCTGTTCAAATGGCGGCTCCTAGTTTTTCTAAATTTACAGGGCTTGTGCCTCAGCTTGGGCTTTTTGATTTACCTTTTTTATTTAAAAACGAAGACCATCTTCATAAGGTTTTAGATGGGGAGGTTGGTAAAAAACTTCTTAATATGGTTACAAAGAAGGGTTATGTAGCGCTTGCATACTGGGATAACGGATTTAAACAGCTTACCGATTCAAAAAGACCTTTGATTAAGCCAAGTGACTGTAAAGGGCTTAAATTTAGAGTAATGAGCTCAAAAGTATTAATAGAACAGTTTAAGGCTCTTGGAGCAATTCCTGTAGTACTTCCTTTTAGCGAGGTTTATTCAGCTCTTCAACAAGGTGTTGTTGATGGTCAGGAAAATACTATTTCTAATATTTATACTAAAAAGTTTTATGAGGTTCAAAGGTATATGACAATGACAAACCACGGATATTTGGGTTATATGGTGGTTATAAGCAAAAGATTTTGGAACAGGCTTCCAAATGATATGAAAAATGTAATGAGAGAGGCGATTAAAGATGCCACTGAAAAAGAGAGAATTTGGGCAAAAGAGTTAAATCAAGAACAGCTTGATAAAATTAAAGAGTATGCAAGAAAAACAGGAAAACTTGAAATTGATTATTTAACACCAGAGCAAAGACTTGTATGGGAGAAAAAATTAAGAAGTATTTATCCAAAATTTTATGATACTATAGGAAAAGATTTAATACAAGCGGCAATTAAGGCTGGTGAGTGAAAGTAATTGAAAAAATTCTGCTTTACATTACTGTATTTTTAACCTCTTCAACCATTGCGGCGGGTGTTTTCCTCGCCTTTATAAACGTTGTTGCAAGATTTGTGTTTAATAAGGGGATTGACTGGGCTTTTGAACTTACAAGTTATCTTTTTATCTGGTCCGCTTTTTTTGGTGCTGCATATCTTTTTAGAACAGGGGGACATATAAGGGTTACTCTTTTGGTTGATGTATTGCCGCCTGTTTTGTCAAAAGCAGTAATAATAATTGCAGATTTAATTGTGCTTTTTTATTTAATACTTGTAGCATATTACGGTTATGTTTTTATTTTTGATCCGGAACTCGGACTAAAATCAAGCGGTGAGATTAGTGTTGATTTGAATATTCCTATGTGGTATGTCTATACAGTTGTGCCAATTGCTATGGGAATTGGTGCTGTTTTTACTTTTTTTAAACTAATAGAAGACATTAAAACACCTTCAGATGAAATAGCAAGTAAAAGTGAGAGTGAAATGATAATAGAGGAAGTAAAAGAAAATTTAGGAGATGTTAAGTGATTGTTATTACTCTTTTTGGTCTGTTTTTTCTGTTTTTGCTTTTGAGCGTACCTGTTGGAGTTGCGCTTGGACTTTCTACTATGATAACAGCTTATTTTTTTGAAGGAAGTGATTTATTAATAGACCTTTCAAGCAATTTGTTTTCTCAGCTTGATAAATATGCACTTATGGCAATTCCTATGTTTATTTTAGCCGGAAATCTATTAAGTAAAGGCGGAAGTGCAAAAAGAATAATAGAGTTTGCAAAAGCGTTTGTTGGGCATCTCCCAGGCGGGCTTCCAATTGCAGCTATTTTTGCAAGTATTATTTTTGCGGCTGTTTCTGGAAGTTCTCCTGCAACGGTTGCGGCAATAGGGTCTATTATGTTTGGAGCGATTATGGCGGCTGGTTATCCTAAAACTTATGCTATCGGGACTATTACAACAGCCGGAAGCCTTGGTATTTTAATACCTCCTAGTATTGTTATGATTATTTACGGGGTTACAGCAGAACAGAGTATAGGAAAACTTTTTATAGCAGGTATAATTCCGGGACTCTTAATAGGGGCGATGCTTATAGTGGTTACATACATCGGGGCTTTAAGGCTTGGGTTTAAGAAAACAAAGCCGGCTTCTTGGCGTGAGAGATGGGAGAAATTTAAAGAGTCTTTTTGGGCATTGATGACTATTGTAATAATTATAGGAGGGATTTACGGAGGTGTTTTTACCCCTACAGAAGCTGCGGCTGTGAGTGCTGTTTGGGCTTTATTTGTATCTTTATTTATTTATAAAGATATAAAAATAAAAGATTTAGGTGATGTCTTTTTTGAGAGTGCAAAAACGAGTGCTATGATTTTGTTTATTATTGCAAACGCTTCTATGTTTGCATATTTTCTAACTCTTGAAAATGTCCCTCAGATGCTTACAGACCTTGTTGTGCAAATGCATTTGAATAAAGTTATGTTTTTAATTGCAGTAAATATTATTTTGCTAATTGCCGGAAACTTTATGGAGCCAAGTTCCATTATTATGATTATGGTGCCTTTGCTTTTGCCTGTTGCTACAATGCTTGGGATTGACCCTATTCATTTTGGAGTAATCATTACAATAAATATGGAGCTTGGAATGCTAACTCCTCCTGTTGGTCTTAATCTTTTTGTTGCAAGCGGAATTACGGGAGAGCCTATTAAAGAGGTGGTAAAAGCGGTTTTACCTTGGTTTTTGGTTTTATTAATAGGTCTTATTTTAATTACTTATATTCCTTCTATCTCTCTTTGGCTTCCAAATACAATGATGAAATAAAAGCTCTTTTTTGGGCTTTTATAATAGAAAAAATCACAGACCCTATTTATTGTATTTATTTGGTTTCACTTATGAAAGTTTAGTGATTTTATGTCATAAATCTTAAAAAAAAATTTAAGATTTCTTGACAAACAGGTTGTTTTTTAATATAATTTCAGCAGTTAAACAAACTTTATAAAAAGGAGGCGGAAATGTTTAGACCTATAGGACTAAGAGTATTGGTTGAAAGAGTTGAAGAAGAAGCAAAAACTGCAAGCGGGATTATTATTCCAGACAATGCAAAAGAAAAACCGCTTGAAGGAAAAGTAATCGCAATTTCTAAAGAAGTTGAAGAAGATGAAAATTTACCAATTAATGAAGGTGATATTGTAGTATTTGCAAAATATGCAGGAACTGATATTACAATTGATGGAAAAGAGTATCTTGTATTAAATACTGATGATATTCTTGGAAAAATTGAAAAATAATTAAAAGGAGGGGAGCGATGGCAAAAGAAATTGTATATAGCGATATAGCAAGAAACGAATTACTTGCAGGTGTTGAAAAACTTGCTGATGCTGTTAGAGTTACAATGGGACCAAAAGGTAGAAACGTATTACTTCAAAGAAGTTTTGGAGCACCACACATTACAAAAGACGGCGTAAGTGTTGCAAAAGAAATTGAACTTAAACATCCTGTAGAAAATATGGGTGCTCAGCTTGTTAAAGAGGTTGCAAGCAAAACTGCTGATGAGGCAGGGGATGGTACAACAACAGCAACAGTTTTAGCGCACGCAATATTTAAAGAAGGTCTAAAATACATTACTGCCGGAGCAAATCCGATTGCGGTAAAAAGAGGTATGGATGCGGCGGCTCAGGCTATTATTGAAGAGCTTAAAAAAATGAGCAAGCCTGTTGAAAACAAAGAACAAATTGAGCAAGTTGCAACAATTTCTGCAAACAACGACAAAAAAATTGGAAAACTTATTGCAGAAGCAATGGATAAAGTTGGAAAAGACGGTGTTATTACTGTGGAAGAGGGTAAATCTCTTGAAGATGAACTTGAAGTAGTAGAAGGTATGCAATTTGACAGAGGTTACTTAAGTCCATACTTTGTAACAGATCCAGAAAGAATGGTAGCTGAGTATCAAGATGCATATATCTTGTTATATGACAAAAAAATCAGCAATATGAAAGACCTTTTACCATTACTTGAGCAAATTGTTCAAGCTGGAAACAAACCACTTTTAATTATCGCTGAAGATGTAGATGGTGAAGCATTAGCTACTTTAGTTGTGAATAAATTAAGAGGCGTATTAAACGTAGTGGCTGTTAAAGCACCTGGATTTGGTGATAGAAGAAAAGCAATGCTTCAAGATATTGCGATTTTAACAGGCGGACAAGTAATTTCTGAAGAGCTTGGAAGAACACTTGAGAGTGCAACACTTGCTGACCTTGGACAAGCTGGAAGAATTGTAGTTGATAAAGAAAACACTACAATTGTTGATGGTAAAGGTGATAAAGAAGCTATTGAAGCAA
>JAMOSM010000076.1 GCA_027063075.1 Nautiliaceae bacterium
AGGGTAAAAGAGGTAAATGGTTCAAGAAAAATAGACCCTGTTAAATATTTAAAAAAGGACTAAGTCTCCTTTCCGTTTATAAACAGTTTTTGAACTTCATTTG
Organism: Nautiliaceae bacterium; assembly: GCA_027063075.1. Classification (GTDB taxonomy): domain Bacteria; phylum Campylobacterota; class Campylobacteria; order Campylobacterales; family Nautiliaceae; genus Caminibacter. The sequence continues at coordinate 104 of JAMOSM010000076.1, forward strand.
TATGAAGTATAATTTGAAGAGGCAATAGGTCTAAATTTTTAACTTTGCCCGGAAGTTTAAAAGAGATTATATCGGCGTCTTTTCCTTCTTCTAATGAACCGTTGTTTAAATCAAGGGCTTTTGCGGCGTTTGTTGTTACTGATTTTAATAAATCTATTGCAAGATATTTTGGATGCAGATTTACGTGCATTAAAAGGGCTGCTCTTATCTCTTTAAACAGATTTAAAGAATAATTTGAACTAAGTCCGTCTGTTGCTACTAAATAGTCGATTGTATAGTTTTTTACTCTCTCAAGGTCTAATAATCCTACATTTAAAAGTCTGTTTGAAACAGGACAGTGGATTATAGAAGCGTTTATTTCCTTTATTTTTTGAAGCTCTTTATCATTTGCATAAACACAATGAACAAAAGTTGTTTTAGTGTCTTTAAATTTTTCTATAAATTCAATAGGTTTTATCAGTGGTTTTGCATTTTTAAAATGTTTTTCAAAAAATAGTTTAAATTCCCCCTCTCCTTTATCTAGCCAGCGTCTTTCAGCTTTGCTTTCCATAAAATGTGCCTGAAGAGGCAGATTTTTTGTTTTTGCTATATTTATGGCTTTTTCCATTAAAATAGGATGTACTGAGTAAGGAGAATGAATTGAAATTCCAACTTTAAATTTATCATTTTGAAGTTTTAACGATTCTTCAACCCTTGCTAAAAAATCCTGATAAAGCATATCCACAGCCGCAGGGGTTGTGCCTATTATTTCATTAAAATAGACTACTTTTAAAGGGGAGTGTTTTAAATACCTTAAGTCATTTCCGGTTGAGCTTATTTCTCCAAAGGCGCAAACCCCGCTTTTTTTCATCTCTTCAATAGCCTTTTTAAAACATTCTCCTTTACACGAGATGAAAAGCTCTTCTCTGTTTTCTATTACGGAATGAAGCCAGTTTATAAAATCTCCATATTCGAGGTGGGTTTTGTTTGAACTGAATTCAAGATGAATATGGGAATTAATAAGTGCCGGCATTACGACAGAATTTTCTCCAAGATAAATTTCTCTTTCACACTCTTTAAGGTTTTTTCCAATTTCTACTATTTTTTCATCGAAAATAATTTCTCCATTTTTTAAGATTGTATAATTTTTATCCATTGTCAAAATGTAATCGGCTTTTAGTTTAGTCAATTTTTCTCCTTAAGTTTTTCTAAATTATAGTAAAATTACATAAAAAAAGGAGAAAAAGTGAAAATAAAAGTAATACACGGACCAAATTTAAATATGCTTGGTATTAGAGAGGTTAATTTATACGGACCTATGAAACTTGATGACATTAACAAAAATATGGAAGTTGTTGCAAAACAAAACGGTTTTGATATTGAATTTTATCAGTCTAATCATGAGGGGGATATTGTAGATGCAATTCAGGAGTGTTTAAGCGAAGGTGTTGATGGACTTATTATTAATCCTGCTGCATTTACACACTATTCAATTGCAATAAGGGATGCAATTGCGGCACTTAGAAGTAACGGCCTTCCTGTGGTAGAGGTGCATCTGACAAACACTGCGGCAAGAGAAGAATTTAGACAAAAATCATTAATCTCTCCTGTAGTGGCAGGTACAATTGCCGGATTTGGACCTTTTAGTTATCATCTTGGACTCATTGCAATGATGCAGATTTTAAATGAAATTAAAATGGCAAAAGAGGTCCAAAAACAAGGTCAGTAATGAATTATATTTTAAATAAGGAAAATGAGATTTATTATGAATGTGGCTGGAGCAGTGATAATGCTCTTTTTTTATTCCTTGATGGAAATAAATATGTAATAACTGATGGAAGATATACCCTTGATGCTAAAGAAAAAGCAAAAGCTGAAGTAATTGAAGCAAAAGATTTAGTAAAAAAAGCAAGGGAACTTATTTTAAAACACAGAATAAAAACTCTTAAAATAGACCCTACAAACTGGGATAAGGAGAGTTATGAAAAACTCTCAAAAGTTACAATTCTTAAAAACTCTCCTTATTTTTCCCATAAAAAAAGAATGATAAAGTCAAAAGAGGAACTTAAGATTATAAAAGAGGCTGCAAGACTCGGAGCTGAGGCATTTGAAGAGTTTAAAAAAGAGATTGATGAAGTGGATGAGTATGAGCTTTCATACAGATTTAAAGAGAAATTAACTCTTAGAGGAAGAAGGGCTTTAAGTTTTGAACCGATTGTTGCAATTAATGAAAATGCTGCAAAACCTCATGCAGAAGTTAGCGAGAAAATATTAAAAAAGGGTTATTTGCTGCTTCTTGATGCAGGAATTAAACATAAAAGATACTGCTCTGATAGGACAAGGACTATTTTTGTAGGGGATAATATCTCTATGAGTAAGTTTCAAAAATTTAAAGATAAAAAAATTCAAAAAGTCTATGATACCGTTTTAAAAGCTCAAGAGGCTGCAATAAAGGCAATTGAAATTGGAAAGCCTATAAATGAGCTTGATAAGATTGCAAGAAATATTATAGAAGATGCCGGATATGGTAAATATTTTGTTCATTCTTTAGGGCATGGGGTTGGGCTTGATATTCACGAATGGCCTTATGTAAATTCAAAAAATACTATACCGATTCAAGAGGGAATGGTTTTTACAATTGAACCTGGTATTTATATTCCTGGAGAATTTGGTGTGAGGATTGAAGATATGGTTGTGATTGAAGATGGAAAAGTTAAGGTATTAAGTGAGGAGATTTAATGAGTATTAGCAAAATAAGGACTCTTCTTTATAAAATAGCTAAATATTTAGGGGATTTTAACGCAATAAAAAGAGCAATTGAAAAAAAAGAGATAACACCTATTGTAAAAAGGGTTATAAGAAGAATTTATGGATATATTACAAGCAGGGGTATGCCTAAGTGAAAATTATAAAAACAGCTTTTTTCCCGGCTCCTATTAAAAAAAGCAGTAAAAAAAACAGAGCTCTTATAGGAATAGGGTGTAATATTGGTAACTGTATAAGAAGATTTAAAAAACTTTATCTTTTTTTAAATTCCCATCCAAAAATTGATGTAATTCAAACTTCAATTATCTATAAGAATCCTCCTTTTGGCTATTTAGACCAACCCTGGTTTTATAACTCTGTTATGGTTGTAAAAACAAACTTTTCACCAATGGAGCTTTTAAATTTTGTGCTTTATGTGGAAAAAAAATTTGGTCGAAAGAGAAGTTTTAAAAATGCTCCAAGAACATTGGATTTAGATATAATTATGTATAATAACATTAAGATGAATACAAAAAAATTAATTTTGCCTCATCCTCATTTTAAGAAAAGAGATTCAGTTCTTGTACCTTTAGCGCTAAAGGATTAAATTGAAACTAAAAACTTTTACAGCCCCTACTTATACAGAAGCATTAAAAAAAGTAAAAGATGCCTTAGGTGATGATGTTATTATTGTTTCAAGTAAAGAGGTTAAGAAAAAAACTCTTACTTCAGAGGGGCTTTATGAAATAGTGGTTGCTGTAGAAGAAGATGTTTCTTTAAAAGAAGAGAAAAAAAACAATGTTGAAGAGGTAATGCTTAAGCTCTCAAGTGCTGCAAAAGAGATAAATAAGACAATAAAAGAGCCTGTTAAAGAGATAAAAAATAAACTCTCTCCTGAAGAAGAGATTTTAAAACTAAAAGAGGAATTTAGTAAATTAGCAGATACTATTAAATTTTTGCAAGCTACCATATGGGATATGTCTCATAAAGAGAATTTAGAACTTCCTCCTGAATTTAGTGAAATTTATGCCCTCTCTAAAGCTAGCGGAATGTATTATAGACATTTAGATGAAATAATGAAACTGAGTATTCAGTATATGCCTTTTAAAATGAGGAAAAACAGAGAAACTATTAAAAGATATTTTCATACACTTCTTAAAAAGATGATTCCAATAAGGGTTGAGAGGGAAATAAAACCTCCTCATAAAAAAATTATGATGTTTGTTGGGCCAACTGGAGTTGGAAAAACTACAACAATTGCAAAACTTGCTGCCCGTTATGCTTATAAGCTTTCTTCAAGACATAAAGTTGGAATAATAACACTTGATACTTACAGAATTGGAGCGGTTGAACAGCTGATGACCTATGCTAAAATGATGAAATTACCAATTGAGACTGTAGTTGATCCAAATGATTTTGAAGAGGCTTTAAATACCCTTAGGCATAATGATTATATTTTAATTGATACAGTCGGAAGTTCGCAGCATGATAAAGAAAAAATAGAAAAGTTAAAAACTTTTTTAAGTGTAGATTCTTTTGCGGAAATTAGTGTTAATTTGGTACTTTCCGCTGTTACAAAGTATGAGGATTTAATAGATATTTATAAAAACTTTTCAATCTTACCAATAGATACATTAATTTTTACAAAACTTGATGAGACTAAGACATATGGCAATATTTTTTCTTTGCTTCTTGAGACTAAAAAGCCTGTTAGTTATTTTTCGATAGGTCAAGAAGTTCCTGATGATTTAATAGTTGCTGATGCAAATTATCTTTTAAAAGGTATTTTAGATAAGGAGCTTAATTGAAAACACAAGCTGATAAATTAAAAGATTTAGTAAAAGAGAAATCTTCAAAAAAGCTAAAAACCCGTGTTATTGCAATTACAAGTGGTAAAGGTGGGGTTGGAAAAACAACTCTTAGTGCAAACATAGGGTATGCCCTTTATAAACTAGGATTTAAGGTAGCTTTGTTTGATGCTGATATAGGTCTTGCAAATTTGGACGTTATGTTAAAAGTAAATGCTAAGAAAAATATTTTAGATGTTTTAAAAAATGAAGCAACTTTAAAAGAGATTGCAGTTGAAATTGAACCAGGATTTTTTTTAATTCCCGGGGAAAGCGGAAATGAGATTATAAATTTTGCAGATGAGATGACTCTTAGCAATTTTTTTTCCCAGCTTGATTTTTTTGAAGATTATGATTTTTTTATTATAGATACAAGTGCCGGGATTGATAAAAGGGTTCAGGTGTTCTTAGATGCGGCTGATGATGTGATTGTTGTAACTGTTCCTGAACCCGCAGCAATTACAGATGCTTATGCAATGATAAAAATTATAAGTGAAAAAAGGGATATTGCTTATATGATATTGAATGAAGTAAATTCTGAAAAAGAGGCTACTACTATTTTTAGTAAAATTTTAAAAGTTGCAAAACAAAATTTAAAAGAAGATTTTAAACTTTTAATGCTTGGATTTGTTAAAAACGACAGGTCTATTTATATTTCCACTACAAAAAGAGAGCTTTTTGTAAAAGAAAATCCTCTCTCATCTGTTTCTGAACAGGTTTTTAATATTGCTAAAAAAATAGCAAGAATTTCGGAACGAAAAGTGCTTGAAGAAAATGGAGGAATTGCTAAGTTCTTTAAAAAAATTCTTTCAAGTTTCTAAAGGTATTAATAAATGAGAGGAGAAAATTTTATCTATTTTGCTACTGTCAGCGGCTTTTTTATAGGAGTAATTTTTTCAATCTTGAATGAGTTGTCAATAGATAGTTTTTTATTTGCTACAATTATGATAACGCTTGTTTTTTATTTAGTAGCGCTTAGCAGTGTGGCTTTTTATATAAAATATGTTGATGTTAAAAAAGTTGTTTATCTTAATAAAAAAGAGATAGATACTATTTTGGATTCTCAGATAAAAGAGCTTGAAAAAAAAGAAGATTTTATAATAGAGAGTTATGAATTTATAAAAAAAATTGAACAAGAGGAGTTGGAAATTTTTAAAAAGAGTAAAAGATGAGTTCTAAAAACCCGTATGATGAGACACTAAAAGCTTATAGGGATTCATTGGCAGTTGATTATATGCCTGCTGTAAAAGCTATGGCTGCAAAGCTTAAAGAAAGACTTCCAAGCAGTGTTGATTTTAATGATTTAGTTTCTATCGGGTTTGAAGAATTGGTTAAAGTTTCAAAAAGATACGACTCTTCGATTAATAATAACTTCTGGGGTTATGCCCAGCGTAGAATTTATGGGGCAATGCTAGATTTTTTAAGAAGTCTTGATACTCTTAGTAGAGGTGATAGAAAACTTATAAAAGAGATAGACAAAGTTATAGAAAGATTTATATCTAATCACGGGTATGAGCCTACAGATGAAGAAATCGCTGCAGTTTTGGATATAGATGTTGAAAAAGTCAAAAAAGCAAGAAACGCAAGTGATATTTATTCTGTAATGCCTATTGAAGACCAGCTTAATTATTTTGATAATATAGAAAAAAAGATAGAAGAAGATGAATTAATTGAAGTTATTTACGATATATTAAAAGATTTAGGAGAAAAAGAGCAGTTAATAATTCAACTTTATTATTTTGAAGAGTTAAGCCTTAAAGAAATTAGTGAAATTTTAGGTGTAACTGAGAGCAGGGTTTCTCAAATTCATAAAAAAGTAATAAAAAAAATAAGGGAAAGATTAAATGGCTGATATTTTATCTCAAGAGGAGATTGATGCTCTTTTAGAGGTTGTTGAAGAAGAAGATATTGCTCCAGATGAGCTTGAAAAAGTTCCTGATATTCTTGAACAGCGTCAGGTTACTCTATATGATTTTAAAAGACCAAACAGGGTATCAAAAGAGCAAATTCGTTCAATCCGTGCGATTCATGATAAAATGGCAAGGAATTTAGCCAGTGATATATCTTCTCTTATGAGAAGTATAGTTGAGATTCATCTTCACTCAGTTGATCAGATGACATATGGTGAATTTTTGATGTCTCTTCCAAGTCCTACAAGTTTTAATGTCTTTTCTTTAAAACCCATTGATGGAAAAGGGGTAATAGAGTTAAATCCAAGTATTGTGTTTCCTATGATAGACAGGCTTCTTGGAGGACCGGGACTACCTTTTGATAATACAAGAGAATTTACCGATATAGAACTTAATTTGCTTGACCAGGTGTTGAGGGTAATTACTCAAAATATGAGGGATGCCTGGTCGCCTATTATGGATATGTATCCTGTTATTGAAGCAAAAGAATCAAGTCCTAATGTTGTTCAGATTGTTGCTCAAAATGAAATTGTCATTATGGTAGTAATGGAAATTATTATAGGCCAAACAAGCGGTATGATGAATATATGTTATCCTGTAATTACAATAGAGAGTTTATTGCCAAAACTTGCGAGCAGGGATTTAATGCTTAGTGAAACTAGCAGTAGAAAGAGTAGAAACAAAGAACTAAGAGCACTTCTTAGAGGTGCAAAGGTTGATATTGAAGCAGTGCTTGGGTATGCGGAACTTAGTATGCAGGAAATCCTTTCTTTAAAAGAGGGAGATATAATAAAATTAAATCGTCCTGCCGATGATACGGTTGTTGTCAAAGTTGATGGAAGAGAAAAGTTTATTGCGGAATTTGGGGTAAGAAGATACAGGCGTGCTATAAAAATAAAAGAGGTTTTAAGAACGGAACACGATGAAATTAAAGAAATTTTGGAAAAACTTGAAGAAAAAAGAAAGTCAAAATTAGAACAAATTACAAGTGGAGGGGAAAGTGGTGAATGATTTTATTAATCTGCTTTTATCTGAAATGAAAAGTGTAATAGAAGGATTAATAGGAGTTGCTCCTGAGATTGAGCTAAAAGAGAAAAAAATACCTAAAATAAATCCTCCTTATGTAAAGGTTACGGCTAAAGTGAAGCCAAAAGGTGAGATTTGCTTTGTAATATCTCCTGAGTTTGCAACGGCTGTTTCTGATATGATGCTTGGGGGTGATGGTGAGGTAAAAAGTGAAGTTAGTGAGGACGACCTCGATGCTACAAAGGAGATAGTCTCAAACATTTTAGGCTCTTTATCTACAACTCTTGAAGCTCAGGATAATATGCCAAATTTAGATTTTGAAGTAATTGATGCAAGTTTTGTAGAAACAAATGAAAATTTTGATTATGAATCTGGACTTATTATTGAGTGTAAAATTAATGATTTGTCAAAAGAGTGTTATGTTTTAATGGATAAGGATTTAATATCTCAGTTAGAGCCTAAAAATGAAGAGGTTCAAAAGGATATTTCAGAAGAAAAAAGCCAGCTTGAAATGCTTATGGATGTTAAACTTCAGTTAAGGGTTAGAATCGGTAAAAAAACAATGCTTTTAAAAGATGTAATTTCTATGGATATAGGAAGTATAGTAGAACTTGACCAGTTAGCAAACGAACCACTTGATATTTTAATAGAGGATAAAAAAATAGGAGAAGGTGAGGTTGTGATAGTTGATGGTAACTTTGGAATTCAAATTACTTCAATTGGTTCTAAAGCTGAGAGGTTAAATTCAATGAAAGGTTGAAATTAATTTTTTTTTTTGATAAATTGCACTCAAAAAGGTGGGATGTGTTTAAATTTAGTGAAATTAGCGATTTATGCATTAAATGCGGTAAATGTATTCCGGGATGTACGATTCACAGGGTAAATCCGGATGAAGCAACATCTCCGAGGGGTTTTTTAGATATTTTAAAAGGTGTTGAAGAGGGTGAGATTGAAATTGACAAAACATTTAAAGATACAGTAGAATCGTGTTTTTTGTGTAATCAGTGTGTTGAGGTTTGTCCAAATTCACTTCCGACTGATTTTATGATAGAAAATGCAAGAAACCTTGTTGCAAAAAAATATGGTATTTCCTGGTGGAAAAAAGCATTTTTCTTTATGCTCAGACATAGATGGGCATATGATTTAATTTCAAAACTTGGATTTTATTTTCAAACCTGCGGATTTAAAATAGAAGAGGAAAAAAAATCAATCCGTTCAAAATTTAGCCTTCCGATATTGCATAAAGGAAGACTTTTGCCTGCATTTAGAAAAACTACATTTTTGAAAAAATACCCTGAAAACATAAAAGTTTCCGGAAAAAGAAAGGTTGCTATTTTTATTGGATGTATGGCAAATTATAACTATACAGAAGTTGGGGATGCTTTGGTAAAAATTTTAAAATTTTTGGATATTGATATTTTTATTCCTAAAAAACAGGCTTGCTGTGGGGCACCTGCATATTTTACAGGAGATTTTGATACAACCGAGTATTTAATTAAAAAGAATATTGAATATTTTGAAGAGTTTATAGACGAAGTTGAAGCTATTTTAATCCCAGAAGCCACTTGTACTGCAATGATAAGAAAAGACTGGGAAGAGTATATAAAACATTATATGGATGAGGACTGGCTTAAAAGATATAAAAAGATTCAAAGTAAGGTTTTTGGAACTACTGAGTGGCTTTATAAATATACTGACCTTGAAAAAAGGCTTAATAAAAAAATTACATCCGTTACTTATCATGATGCTTGTCATTTTGGAAAAGTTTTTAATATCAAAAAAGAACCGCGCGCACTTATTTCTAAAGTTGCTGAGCTTAAAGAAATGGAAAATCCGGATTACTGTTGTGGATTTGGGGGTATTACAATTCAGAGCGAAAAATTTGATTTGGCAAGAAAAGAGGGGCTTATTAAAGCCGAAATGATTAAAAAAGTGGATGCTGAGGTTGTAAGTGCCGAGTGCAGTGCCTGCAGAATGCAGATAACAGAACATCTTGACAAAGTTGGAGATAAAAAACTATTTAAACATCCGCTTGAAATAATAGCCGAAGCTATAGACAATGGATAATTTAATAAATTATTGGCAGCATATTTACGAGCACTTTAATCCTGTTGCTTTTTCTTTTTTTGGTTTTAAAGTGCACTGGTATGCTTTAATGTATATAACCGCTCTTTTGCTTGGATATTTTTTGGCTGTTAAATTTGGAGAAAAACTTGGATTTAACAGAAAAATTATTGATGAATACTTTGTATGGGCTGAGGTAGGGATTATTCTTGGGGCAAGGATTGGATATTTTATTTTTTATGTCCCAAACAATGCCTATTATCTGCTGCATCCCTGGGAAATGTTTAATCCTTTTGAAAATGGACATTTAGTTGGAATTAGGGGAATGAGTTATCACGGAGCGGTAATTGGTTTTATTATCTCAACACTTTTATTTTGGAAAATTAAAAAAATTGATTTGTGGAAATTAATGGATGTTGTTGCACTTTCCGTACCCCTTGCTTATACTTTTGGAAGAATTGGAAACTTTTTAAATCAGGAGCTTTTTGGAAGAGAAACAGATGTGGCTTGGGGAATTTATGTAGATGGAGTTTTAAGACATCCAAGTCAGCTTTATGAAGCTTTTTTTGAAGGAATTGTTACGTTTTTAATTATTTATTGGTTTTATAAAAAATTTTATAAATGCAAAGGTGAACTTATAGGTCTTTATTTAGTGCTTTATGGCAGTTTTAGAAGTTTTTGTGAGCAGTGGAGGGCGCCTGATCCTCAGCTTGGTTTTATAATAAATCATTTAACAATGGGACAGATTCTTAGTTTTTTTATGATAGCCGGAGGAGTTTTAATATTTTATTTTAGGAGGAAACTATGCAGAAATTAGCAATTGTGGGAGGAGGTATTAGCGGACTTAGTCTTGCATACTATCTGCAAAACGATTATGATGTAAGTGTTTTTGAAAAAGATAAATGGGGAGGTAAGGCTTATACTCAAAAAATAAGAGATTATTTAATGGAAGAGGGGGTTAATGGATTTTTGAGCAATTCTCCAAAAACACTTGAATTGTGTGAAGAGATAGGAATAAAACCTGTTAAAGCAAATGAAAATTCAAAAATACGCTATATATATGATGATAAACTGATTAAAATCCCGCTAAAACCTCTTGATTTTTTAAAAAGTGATATTTTAAGCTTTAAAGGAAAACTTAGAGTTGCAATGGAATTTTTTGTTGAGCCTATTTGTGATAAGGAAGAGAGTGTTGAAGAATTTGCTACAAGAAGGCTTGGCAAAGAATTTACACGTCGTATGATGACTCCTATGCTTGCAGGAATTTATGCCTCAACTCCTGCTAAAACTTCAATGAATGCAGCTTTTCCTAAACTTAAAAAGATAGAGTGTGAGTATGGAAGTCTTTTTAAAGGAATGATAAAATTAAAAAGAGGGGGGCAGCCAAGCGGAGAGCTTCACAGTTTTGAGTATGGTATGAGTGAATTTATAGAAAAACTAAAAGAAAAAACAAAAGCTAATTTTATTAAAAAAGAGATAAAAGATATAGATGAACTTAGGGATTTTGATAAAGTGGTAATTGCAACTGAAGCATTTGTGGCGGCTGATATTTTGAAAAAATATGAAAAACTAAGCTCACTTTTAAAAAGAATAGAGTATAATCCTGTTGCAATTGTTGGATTTGATTATGATAAAATAAAACCTGTTTGTTTTGGTATTTTGACAGTAAAGGATAGAACTCTTGGGGTTTTGATGGATAAATATATTTTTCCAAATAGAAACGGTATAAGGGCAATGGTTGGTGGTGCGAGATGGAGTGAAGTTAAGGAGTTAGATGAAGAAAAAATTATAAAAATTGCAAAAAATGATATAGAAAAAATAACAGGTGCAAAAAATCCAAAATTTACTTGGGTTAAGCTACATAAAAATGCTATTCCAAATTATTCTTTAGGACATCAAAAACTTGTAAGCGACATTTTTGATGAAGCTAAAAAAGCAGGTGTTTATCTTCACGGAAACGCATATAAAGGGGTTAGTTTTAATGACTGTATAAAAAATTCGTATGAGCTAGCTCAAGAGTTAAAGGGGAAAAATGTTTGAAAATCTAACTTATTCTTTGTTTGATTATTTTGATAAAATGCCTTTTGTTGTTAGTTATATAGCTGGGCTTTTAAGTTTTCTATCTCCTTGTGTTTTGCCTTTGGTGCCGATTTACTTTTTTTATATAACAGGAATTAGTGCTAAAGAACTTCAGGAAAGGACTCTTAGTAAAAAAGAAAAAATAAAAATCTTTATTAATTCTTTGCTGTTTATTGCCGGTTTTAGTGTTGTTTTTGTGTTAATAGGAGCTACTGCCGCTAATTTGATAGGAAATATTTTTGCAAATAAGTGGTTTAATATGATTGCCGGAATTATTATTATCTTTTTTGGAATTCATTTAGGTGGATTTTACAGGTTTAAATTCTTACAGTTTGAAAAAAGGCTTCAGCTTCAAAATACAGGAGCCTTTTTACTTGGATTTTCTTTTGCTTTTGGCTGGACTCCTTGTATTGGACCTATTTTTGGAACTATTGTTGGAGTGGCAGCAAGTGAACCTGCAAAAAGTATTTTTATGATGATTTTATATACGCTTGGACTTGCTACTCCTTTTGTTATTATGGCTGTTTTTACTATATGGGCTATGAAGCTTATAGAAAAAATGAAAAAATATTTAGGAGTTATTGAGAAAATAAGCGGGATTTTGCTTATTTTAGTTGGAATTTATATGCTTTATAAAACTTTATAGTTTGTTTTTTAATAAAAATTATTATATAATGTGTGTCAAATTTTTACTAAAAAGGAGTTAATATGAAAAAACT
>JAMOSM010000077.1 GCA_027063075.1 Nautiliaceae bacterium
AAGATGAAAAGAAGAGCAGTTATTACAATTTTGGGAACAATTGATTGTAGAAATGATAAGAATAATAGGGCTTTTTATGAAGTAGATGAAGGATTAAAAGATGTTATTAAATTAAAGCATTCAAATTATACTAATATGTTTCCGATTGTTATAGAAAGTTTTAAAGATAAATATGAAATAGTACCTGTTTACACTACAAAAAAAAATAATAAAAAAGGTTCAAAAGAAATTCAAGAAGAAGTCTTAACAAAGTGCGAAGATGACCATTTATCTTTGAGCAATGATTATATAAAAGAAATGTTTGAAAAAGGTATTCATATAAAAGATGAAAATGATTTTAAAGGAATTTTAAAAGAGATTGACAAAAAGATAAGAGAATATGATGAGGTTATAATTGATGTTAGTCACGGGTTTAGGCACTTGCCTATTCTTATGACGATTGACTTAATTGTCACTTCTTTAAAAAGTGAGAATAAAAATAAAATTAAACATATTCTTTTTGCTGAAGAAATAGAACAATTTAAACATTACAAGATAGTAGATTTAAGTGAATACTTAGAACTTGCAAACCTTGCTTTTATTATTAATATTTTTAAAGATAATTATACTGTATCAAATCATATAAAAATAAAAAGTCAAGAATATAAAGAGATAGTAGAGCTTATGCAAAAATTTTCAAGAGACTTAATGGGGCTTTCCATTGATAATTTGTTAGATGAAAAAGATGGGGTCTCAATTAAACTTATTGAAAAATTAAAAAACTTAGAAGATAAAGATATTATCTTATTTAAAGACGAGATTAAAGATATAAGGAAAAAGTTAGAAAAAATTTATACAAAAAAAGAGCATAGATATCAAACTTTTTATTATATTGCAGAAGATGTGGCGAGTGAAGAAAGGGGATATTTAGCAGTAGCTATATCTTTAATTTTTGAAGGAGTTTCTTTTTATTTATATACTGCTTTAAGGGAAGGTTCTCCTACATTAAAGAAATTTTTTGAAAATTTAGAGAAAAGAGTAAACATGGAAAAAGATTTTACTTTTTATGATATTTTGGATTTATGTAGGGGAGTTTTTGGTTTTGGTAAAGACAAATTTAGGTTTTCTAAAAAGATTCAAAACGATGTAACTGATGAAATTAAAGATGAACTTTTTAAAGTTAAAAATAATATTTTAAGAAGTTTTGGGTATTATAAACATATAACTAACCACCCTTTAATTTCTTTACTTCAAGATACTAAAAAATTAAGAAACAACCTTCTTCATGCAAACAGTGGTGATAAAGTAGAGAATGTAAGTAAAGAGGTTGAGAATTTATTAAAAAGGTATAAGAAAATTTTAATTGATAAAAATTTAAGAAAAAATTAAAAAGAGATAACTATGTTGCAATTTATAACATAAAAGGTGAAGTTTTAAGAGTAGGGGGTGTTGAGTATATAAATAATTTAGTATTTTAAAGGAGACAGGATGAGTGTTGAAGATAAAGTAAAAGGATTTGAGAAAAATTACTCTGAAGAGAGTTTTTGGAATAAGATAAAAAACAGTTTTAAAAAAGCGGGGTGTGAGGTTATTGAAAAAGCATTGGTTTTATATTATGTGGCTGAAGATCCTGATACTCCAATGAAGGTAAAAGCGTTGATTTATGGGGCTTTGGGGTATTTTATATCGCCTCTTGATGCAATTCCGGATATTACGGTTGTTGGGTATAGCGATGATTTGAGTGCTTTGGCAGGAGTTATATTTTTTCTTGCGACTTCTATAAAAGAAGAGCATAAACAAAAATCAAAAGAAAAACTAAAAGAGTGGTGTTAATGAAGATACTTCATACAAGCGATTTGCATATAGGGCATAGCGTTTTTGGGATTGATAGGGAGGATGAGTTTAGAAAGCTTTTTGATTGGTTTAGGGAGGTTGTTGAAAAAGAGGGGGTGGATATTTT
>JAMOSM010000078.1 GCA_027063075.1 Nautiliaceae bacterium
GAGAGATTATATTTTTTTTAAAAATGATAATTTGATTATGGGAACCTTTCAAAAACTTTTACAAAAATATTTTATTAACTTTATTTAATAGTTTATAGTAAAATATTGACATATGAGAAAAATTTTATTTTTCATTTTTTCTATCACTTTAAACAAAAATCAATTTAATGCCAAGAATATTTTCTTGTGTTTGTGCTTTATATAAAATAAAACGAAATAATTACAATGGAATTTAATTAATTAAAAACAATTGACATTCAATATTAAAATATAGGAGTTTCAAAATAAAAGCTATAAAAATATCCACAGACGATTTCGGTACCGGTTATTCATCTTTAACATACCTAAAAGATTTACCAATAGCAGAAAGAGTTAAAAACGAAAACCAGGTAAAACTGCTTCAAAAGCTTGAGTGTGATTATTTACAAGGATTTTATTTCGCAAAACCTATGCCGTTTGAAGAATTTAAAAAATTTTTAAACTAAAATTCAATAATTCTCCCAACTCCCCCGGGGATATAATTTTCACCGTAAGTTTCTTTAAAAATTTCAATTGCCAAATCTCCTGAACAATGTGTAGGAGTTACATATTCGACTCCTAAAGCCTTAAGCGCTTTTACGACTTCTATAATTTCTTCTTCACTGCTTCTCATAAGATGAAATCCCCCAAGTGCGTATAAAACGGGGTTATTTAACATCTCTATAGCACGACGTACAATATTGACAATTCCAGGATGAGCACAGCCCGTTACTACGATACTAAAATCACCCTCATCTATTACTAAAGACTGCTCTCCAATAGGTATCATAACACCTGTGGAATAAAACTTACCAAAAAGTTTAGTAGGATTTTCATGAATAACTTTTACTTCGCGGCTGAATCTTTTTAAATCTCTAATGTAGAGTTTTGAAAGGCTGTCAGGCAAAAAAAGAGTCATATAAGGATTTATATCCAAAACACTGTCAATTCCGCCTATGTGGTCCCAGTGTGGATGTGAGATAAAAAGATATTTTAGAGCATTTATATCAACTCCCATTTTTGCCATATTTCTAAGAAGCGCTCTTCCGTTGCTTCCAGTATCAAATAAAAAATAGTCATTTATTACACAACTAAATCCCCAAAAACTCTCCAATTGTTCGTTTGCTTTGTAATTGTCAAAAACTATTGAAAATTTCATATCTTTTCCTTTTATAAATATTTACAACATTCACTTTTCATTTTTCACTGTTAACTTCCTTCCCCTTATAACCTTAAAGGCCCCGCCGTTACAGTCGTTTATTTCAAATTTCAAATTATCAAGCGTATCTCCGTATAAGTTTTCTTTGCACTCAAACTCACTAAAGCCCGCTTTTTTCATTAGATTAATTATATCTTCTTTAGAGAAAAATGTAGCCGGGGCGTAAAATTTTGAGCGGTTTTTATTTTTTTCATAAGTTTTACCAAGAGGAGAGTTTTTATCTACAAAAGCTATAAGCAAATATCCGCCTTTTTTCAAAGCTCTGTAACAGTTTTGAATTGTTTTTAGAGAGTCTTTTACAAAACAAATTGTAGTCACCATTAAGATAAAATCAAATTCTTCTTCAAAGTTCATCTCTTCAGCTGTAGTTTCAACAACTTCAATGCCTCTTTTTCTTGCAATCTCCGCCATTTTTTTACTTGGTTCTACTCCAAATTTTATACCAAGGGGAGCGGCAAACCTGCCGCTCCCAACCCCAACTTCCATTCCCCTGCCTTTTGGCAAAAGTGCTTTTATTGTCTTTAGCTCTTCTTCATAAATTTTTGGGTGTTTTTCAAACCACTCTTCATAATCTTTATAATACAAATCAAAAATATTCATTAAAAACCTCTTTTTAATTCCATTATACTAAAAATTTCTAAATTCAAGAGGTATTAAATCAAGAAGTTTTG
>JAMOSM010000079.1 GCA_027063075.1 Nautiliaceae bacterium
ATATATAAATTTCCACTCTCCGGGTCAAACTCAATTTCTTCTGGTAAAAAACACGTTTTTAAGTCATCAAATATTAAATCATCAAATCTTATTTTCTTATCAAAAAACTTTTCAATTACAACTTTTGTATTTACAACCCTTCTATCACTTCCAAGAATATACTCCACCATTGCCTCAAACTCTTCAACCTCATCAAACTCTCTTATTTTAGAGTGCCATGTTTCAAGAAAATATTCAAGTGCTTCAATTCCTCTCATTTTTACCTCCTAAAAATAAAAAGGCTTTAGCAGTAATCTGCTAAAAGCCCCGCTTTAAGCTGTTTATAAATCTCTTCTCCAGCAAACTTTCTAACAATTTCAAGCCCAAAGCAAATTGCAGTTCCAGGTCCTTTTGAAGTCAGTACGTTTTTATCTTCAACAACCTTAGCATCAGATACATACCCCTCTTTTTTTATATTTTCTTCCCATCCAGGATAAGCCGTGTATTTATCTTTTAAAACTCCAGCTTCTTTTAGTGCATAAGGCGCCGCACAAATTGCTCCTACATATTTTCCTTTTTTATCCATCTCTTTTAAAAGGTTTTGAACATATTCGTCTTTTGCTAAATTAATAGCTCCAGGAAGTCCTCCAGGAAGAACCACAAGTTCAAGTTCATCTGCATTTACAAGCTCAATTTTAGTATCAGGAATAACCCTTATATTATGAGCACCGAAAATTACATCCCCTCCGACTCCCGCTACTATTACATTTAAACCGCCTCTTCTCATAACATCAATTAAGCTCATAGCTTCGATTTCTTCAAATCCGTTTGCCAAAGGAACACATACATTTACTGCCATTTACCCCTCCTTTTTAGTTAATTATACTAAATTTTTCTAAATTCATCAACTAACGTTTTCAATTTTAACTCTTAAAAAAGGATACTCATCGACAGGTTTTAAAATAACTCCAAACGTTCCTTTTAACTGAGGAATTTTTTTAACCTCTTTAATCTCACCTTCAACTTTTACTTTTAATGATTTTATTTTATTCGCAATTACAAACTGATGAGAACATAAAAGCTCATTTTCTTTTACAACATTCGGGTCCTCACATGCATATACAACACTCCCATCAAAACTCTCAAGCTCATCAATCTCTTCAGGTATTACCTCTTTTTCAACCTCAACAATTTCTGCAAGCTCAGGGTCACTTGGTTCAAACACTTTATCAAGCTTTATACCTTTAACCTCAATACCTCCAAAATAATTTAAAATCTCAAGAAACTTTTTAATATTTTCAAGCCTTGGATGCAGTAAAACATCTCTTCCTATAATCAGTTTTTTTATATTTTCTATCCTTTCTAAATCAAACTCATCAAAATTACTCTCACTAAATAAATACCCATCATCCATTTCATCAAAATAATTTTTTATCATTTCAGGAACTTTTTCATATGCAAAATGTTTAGTAATTAAAGCAATTACCGCTTCTTCCGCCATAGGCTCATAAGCAATACACTCTTTTCCTTCAACTCTTATTGGATGCATAAAAACATCCGCTTTTATATCTTTTAAAGGAAGATTTCCTATTGAAACTATCATTTTTTTTCCTTAAATTGACTTTGAAAATACTTTTTGGTTTGCCATTTTTTTAAAATATTCATCAAAAGGCAATACAATATTTCTGATTAACAGAGTCCCTGTTTTATTTACTAATATTTTTTTAGGCGTAATTTCCACAAGCCCTTCTTTTATAAACTCTTCAAGTTCTTTAAGTTCATTTTCAAATTTTTTTCTAAAATCAATACCAAAAGTCTTTTCAAATCTTTCAATATCAAAAGAAAAATTCGCCATCATTTCCATAATAACGTATTTTCTTATCAAATCTTCATCATTTAGCTTAACTCCCCTAAATACAGGCAGTTTTCCGTCATCAATTGCTTTTTCGTATGATTTTAAATCTTTATAGTTTTGAAAATAAGCTTTTTCTGTTTCACTAATTGAGGTTAAACCAAAACCTATCAAATCAGCCCCGCCTTTTGTGGTATATCCTTGAAAATTTCTGTGAAGTTCTCCTTTTTCAATCGCTTTAAAAAGTTCATCATCAGGTTTTGCAAAATGGTCCATTCCAACCATTTTATAACCGTTGTTTTCAAAAAAGTCTATAACATATTTAAAAATTTTAAGTTTCTCTTCAGGAGTCGGAAGAGTTGTTTCATCAATTTTTCTCATACCTTTTTTAAGCCACGGAACGTGAGCATAGTTAAATACGGCAAGTCTGTCAGGATTTAACTCTTTTACCAGCTCAAGCGTCTTTTTAAACGTCTCTAACGTCTGAAAAGGAAGTCCGTAAATCAGGTCTATATTTATAGAATCAATTCCGGCAGCCCTTGCAATATCCACTGCCTCTTTTGTTAAATCAAAAGGCTGAATTCTATTTACCGCTTTTTGAGTCTCTTCATTAAAATCCTGCACTCCAAAGCTTATTCTATTTACCCCGTATTCTTTCATAACATCCATATGCTCTTTAGAAAAAAATCTCGGGTCAATTTCCACACTTATTTCAGCATCTTTTTCAAAATTTTTAAAATGTGAATAGATAAGCTCATAAATTTCTCTAAGCTCCTCTGGAGTAAAAAATGTAGGTGTCCCCCCTCCAAAATGAAGCTGTCTTACAACTCTAAAAGTATCAAGATATTTTGCCCATATCTCAAGCTCTTTTTTTAAATAATCAATATATCTTTTTCTTTTGCTCTCTTTCGAAGTATAAACAACATTACAGCCGCAAAAATAACAAGCACTCTTACAAAAAGGAAGATGAAAATAAAGACTAAGAGGTTTAGTAGATTTTAATTCATCAATAATATCTTCAGGAGCTAAATCCCTAAACTCAACCGCTGTCGGATAAGATGTATATCTTGGTGCATGGCGGGAAAAGCGGGAGAGTTTTTTAAAATCTATTTCGCTCATAGATATTCCTTAAACTCTTTTGCAAAAGCCCTGCCTGCTTCTTGCCATTCATCAAAAGGCACTACAAGTTCTTTTTTTATAAGTTTCTCATCTCTGCCCATAAGAGCAGCTTTTATTTTTATACTATCATCCACCATTATTTTTGCATTAACTCCAACAGGTGCATGACAACCTAAATTCAGCTCATCTACAAAATCTCTCTCAATTGTAACTTCAATTTTTGTCCAAAGGTCATTAAGAGGTTTTACTGCATTAATTACAGCTTCATCTTTTATAGTTTCAATTCCTAAAGCCCCTTGTCCCATAGCAGGAATCATAATATCTGTATCTAAAACCTCAAAATACTTAACTTCCTTTGTAAGTCCAAGTCTTTTAATCCCGGCATACGCTAAAATAATAGCATCATACTCACCACGTTTTAGTTTATTAATTCTTGTATCAACATTTCCCCTAAGGTCTGTAATTACCAAATCTTCTCTAAAAGCTTTAAGCTGCATAGCACGTCTGATTGAACTTGTACCAACTACTGCGTTATGAGGCAGTTCAGCTAACGTTTCAAACGTTTCACTTAAAAAACAATCCTCAACCGCTTCTCTTTTTGGAATGGCTGCAAGCTCAAAATGCTCAGTATCATATTGAGTCGGAAAATCTTTTAAAGAATGTACCGCAATTTGCGCTTCACCTCTTAAAAGAGCTTCTTCCACTTCTTTAATAAAAAGCCCTTTTCCTCCGATTTCCGCAAGAGGTTTATCTAAAATTTTATCCCCTGTCGTAGTTACAATTTTAAGTTCTACTTCATGTCCAAGATTTTCAAGTCTTTTTTTAACCCATTCAGCCTGCCATAAAGCCAGCTTACTTCCACGCGTTGCAATTGTAAGTTTCATCTACATCCTTTTTTATATTAATTTTACCAAATTATAAAAGTTTTGCAGCATCTTTGCTGTGATAACTTATAATCATATCAGCACCAGCCCTTTTAAAAGAAAGAAGTATCTCCATCATTAAATTTTCATAATTCATCCACCCGTTCATACTTGCAGCTTTTACCATAGAGTATTCACCGCTTACATTATAAACACATAGTGGCTTTAGAGTATTCTCTTTTATTGTTTTAATAATATCCATAAATGCAAGGGCAGGCTTTACCATTAAAATATCAGCACCCTCAGCTTCATCAATCAGACTCTCAAGCAGTGCTTCTCTTGAATTTGCCACATCCATTTGGTATGTTTTTCTGTCTTTTGGCAGGTATTCATTTGTCACAGGCGCACTCTCAGCCGCATCCCTAAAAGGTCCGTAAAAAGCACTAGCAAACTTAGTAGAATAACTCATAATCGGAATATGAGAAAAGCCGTTTTCATCTAATGCATTTCTTAGCGTTTCAATAATATTATCCATCATTCCGCTTGGAGCTATCATATCAGCACCCGCACGTGCGTGAATTAAAGCCTGTTTTGCAGAAATTTTTAAAGTTGCGTCATTATCCACTGTTTTTAATTTAGGGTTTATAATTCCGCAATGTCCGTGGTCTGTAAATTCGCAAAAGCACAGGTCTGTAATTACGGCAATTTTATCTCCAAAAGTCTCTTTTATTTTTCTTACACTTCTGGCTATTAGCCCCTCTTCATCTAAAGCGTCACTTCCGCAAGAATCTTTAAGTTTTGGGATTCCAAAAAGAATTACCGCTTTTATTCCAAGGTCTATGCATTCACCAACCTCATCTAAAAACGCATTTTCACCAAACTGATAAATTCCGGGCATTGACTTTATTTCATTTTTTCCATCAAGCCCTTCTTTTATAAAAACAGGCATAATAAGGTCGTTTTTAGTGACATAATTTTCTCTAACCAAATCTCTTATATTGCTGTTAAGTCTAAGACGTCTAAGATTCATTTTTGCTCCCTTAATTTTTTAGAATACTCTTTTGCGTAATCTACGAAAAACTTAGCATTTTCTACAGGAACATCAGGTAAAATCCCGTGACCTAAATTAAAAATATGCCTGTGTCCGTTCATAATATTAGCTATTTTTTCTACCGCTTCTTTTGTTGCACTTTTGCTGTATAATCTTGTAGGGTCCATATTTCCCTGAAGGGTATAGTTGTCTTTAAAAATTCCAAGAGCATAATCCATAGGAGTATTCCAATCAATCCCTATTACGTCAAATTCCCCGTCCATTTCGCTCATATAAAGTCCAACTCCTTTTGAAAATCCTATTACCGGTACGTGAGGATATTTTTCTTTAAGTTTTCTTGCTATCTCTTTCATATAGTTCCAAGAAAATTCAAAAAATTTCTCCTTCTCAAGTGCTCCACCCCAGCTGTCAAATATCATAACCGCATCGGCACCTGCATCAATTTGTTTTGAGAGGTATTCAATGGTCTCTTTTGTATTAAATGCTAATAATCTGTGAAGCATCATAGGGTTTGCATAAACCATTTTTTTAATTTTTGCATACTGTTTAGAGCCTCTTCCTTCCACCATATACGTGGCAATTGTCCAAGGACTCCCGGCAAAGCCAATTAGAGCTTTATTCTCAGGAAGTCTCTCTTTTATTTTTTTTACTCCCTCATAAACATAAGAGATTTTTTCATCGGCTTTTGGGTCTAAAGCCTCAATATCCTCTTCTGAAGAGATTGTTTTTTCAAACACAGGACCAACCCCTTTTTCAAATCTTAAAGGAAGTCCCATTTCCATTGGAAGATTAAGAATATCGCTAAATAAAATTGCAGCATCAACATCCAGAATTTCAATCGGCTGAAGGGTAACTTCTGCAACCATTTCCGGATTTTTAGTCATTGTAAGAAAATCCCCGGCTTTACGTCTAACTTCCATATACTCAGGCAAATACCTTCCAGCCTGTCTCATCATCCAAACGGGCGTATATGGAGTCTCTTTGCCAAAACAAGCATCTATAAAAATCTTACTCATTTTTTCTCCTTTTTATTTAAATATTCCTTTTTCCATATGATATTCGCATTTGTTTATATCCATATCCATACCATTTGCCCCAAAAAGCTTTTTAATAACCGATACAAAAATATCCACTTCAGCACTCTCAGCCATTTTTCTAAGAGTTACGTTTGGATGATGCAAAAAGCGTTTAAAGGCATTATGTAAGATTTTCTCAACCTCATCCTCAAGTTCTGCTGGGATATAGCGCTTTTTAACAGCGTTTTGAAGTGCTCTTTTTGAACACTCGTGAGCTTTATCCTGCAAAAATTTAATTACAGGTTCTACCGAAACAGACTGAAGATATTTATTAAAATCTTTTACACATTTTGTAATAACTTCATTTGCACTTTTTAATTCATTTTCTCTTTTTTTCTTATTTTTTTCACTAATTTCCTGTAAATCATCAACTTTTATTACTTCTATATCCCCGCACTCAATCTCCTCAATATCGTTTGGTATTGCCAAATCAAACCAGAGCCTTTTAAATTTTGTAGGTTTTACAAACTCTTTTCTAATTACCGGATAGTTTGAAGCGGTGGCTGAGAAAAGAAGTCTATAATTATTTACAAGTTTTGGAAGACTTTCAAGAGAATGGACATCAATATTAACATCATCTCCAAGTTCTTCTTTTAAGGCAATTGCATTTTCAACAGTTCTATTTACTAGAATAATATTTACACCCTCTTTTACTAAATTTTTGCATACAATCCTTGCAGTATCCCCAACCCCTACAACAACAGCACTGTATCCGCTAAGGTCATTTAGTTTCTCTTTAGCAAGTCTAACCGCAATACTTGCAACACTTACAGGTTCGCTTGAGATGTTTGTTTGGTTTCTTACTTTTTTTGCACATTTAAAAGAAAAATGGATAAGCCTTGTTAAATCCTGAGCAATAAAGTGTTTTTCATACGCTTCCATAAAAGCTTCTTTAAGCTGACCTGTTATTTGAGTTTCGCCAACTACCATAGAATCTAAAGAAGCCGCAACCTTAAAAATATGTTCAATTGCTTTATCCTCTTCGTAAATTTCCGCTTTTACCATCTCTTTTGGAGTTATCACTTTATAAAACACTTTATCATAAAGTTCGTTTAAATCCCTTTTTTTATCAAAAATAACCTCTATTCTGTTACATGTAGATAACAACAACACCTCTTTAAAATCTTTAAAATCCTCTAATTTGAGCTTTGCTAATTTACTTCTTAAAACAACATCAGAATTTCGGTAATTAAAGCTGATTATATAATACATATTAAACCTTTTTTATAAACTCCGTTTTTATATAGATATTTTTTGCCAAAATATGTCCAGGAGTATCTCCAAGACGGATATTTTTAAAAACAGTACCTCTTTTTATAGAATTTCCTCCTTTTACATTCAAATCTTTAATTACCATAACATTATCGCCGTTATTTAGCTTGTTTCCAACACTATCAAACTTCTCTTCCCCCTCTTCTTCAGCCCAAGCAAGTTCATCTTCTTCAAGATACATCATATCAGTTAAATCAACACGCCCAAGCTTTTTTAAAAGACGATAAGTTAAAACCTTAACAGCGCTTTTTTCACTCCACATAGCATCATTTAGACATTGAAAATGATTTTCATCTAAATTACCACTTTCAATCTGATTTTTACAATCTTCACATAAATTTACATATTCATCTTTTGGCTCAACTTTAAAAGCAGTCACATTTTTATTACTTCCGCATAAATCACAAATCATTTTTTCTCCTTAAATTCTGGGTGATAATCATTACTTTCATTTGAAGTTTTAAATTCAACAGGTTTTGAGATTTTTTGCATAATAGCACTTCCAACACCAAAAACAACAACTCCAAACCAGGCTCCCATTCCGGCAAACAGAATATTAACCCAGCCATAACCTTCTGCAACTCCTTGTCCATAGCTGTGAAGCCCTTGAGCTATATAGAAATTTACTCCAAAATAGGTAAATAAAATATAGAAAAACGATAAAAATGCTAAAAGTGAGAAAATAAATTCACCTTTCATTTTAGGAATCATTTTTGTATGGATAACAATCGCATAAACTACCATACTTATTAAACTCCAAGTCTCTTTTGGGTCCCAGCTCCAATATCTTCCCCAGCTTTCATTTGCCCAAACACCTCCAAGAAACGTACCGATACTAAGCAGTGCAAGACCTATATATAAAGCAATATAGATAATATTATTTAACTGCTTAATCTGATTATCAAGGGGTCTGTATTTTCTTAAAGCAAACAAAATCAAATTTAAAAATCCAAGCATCGCTCCAACACCTAAAAATCCGTAACTTGACGTAATAACCGCAACATGAATTAAAAGCCAGTAACTTTTAAGAACAGGTACAAGGTTTGTAATCTGAGGGTTAATATTATTCAAGTGTGCCACCATCATAAACATACCTGCAACAAAAAGCCCGGCACCAAGTGCCAACATTGAACGTCTAAAGAAAATAACACTTGCAAATGCAGCACCCCACGCAATAAATACAATAGATTCATAAGCATCAGACCATGGTGCATGTCCTGCTACATACCATCTTAAAAGCATATTAGCCGTATGAATTAAAATAGCAATCCATCCTAAAACAACTAAAGTTATTTCAAGTTTCCTAAACCTTTTTGATTTTAAAATTTCAACAAACCCTAAAATAATAGCCAAAAGCCCGATAGTCGTATAAACACCTATAAGTTTTGGGAAAACTTGAAGTCTGTTGTAAGTTATTTCCCATTTGATTCTGTTTTCACTTGGAAGTATATTTTTTGAATATGTTTTTTGAATCTCATAGATTTTCATTCTTGTTTTATGTTCTAATACTACATCATAATTTCTAATTCCAAATGCCAAGTCTTTAAAAAGATTAAAATAAAACTGAGCATCAATTGGATTCATAAGCCCCATTTTAATAGCCTGAGATATATCATCAATACTAAACCATCTATAATTCATTTTCTCAGAATTAGGAGTTGGAAAAATTTTAAATATTTTTGCCGTATATACCTCAAATGCTACATAAACTCTTTCGTTTATTTTTATCCATTCCCTTTGTAAAACAGTTCTGTCTTTATCCGGTGTTTTAAAAGCCAAATCTATCTCTTTAGAAAATCTAAATTCCCCATTTGGAAGGAAAAACGCACTGTATGGGGCATATTTTCCTTTAATTCCTAACATTTTTCTGATTGCAGGATGCCCTACATAAATTAAAGGAATATTTTGAAACTCATTTGGAAAAGCCACCATACCCGCAACAATCTGATTATAATCTAGCCCATACATTTTAGATTTTAACGTAAGTTTATGAACAATATCCAAATCTAAAGTATCCATAGGCTCAATTCTACCGCTTTTTTGAACTAAAACCCTGCTCCATTCATCTGCCACAGCCTTTGATTTTTCAGCATACTCTTTCAAATCAAAAGCATTTGAATAAGTAGCACCTAAAAACAGCACTAAAAACAGACTAAATAGCCCACTTTGTTTTAATTTTTTGATAGTTATCATAAATCTACTCTTTTTATATATCATACTCCAGAAAAACCCTATAGCCATTAGTAAATATCCTAAATATGTAATATACATCCCCGGGTCGTGATTAACTGAGAGAATACTCCCCTGTGCATCCATATCATAACTTGCCTGATAAAACCTGTATCCACCATAAACTAATATATGATTCATATAGATATGATAGTCAAAAAGTTTCTTTTTATTTGTATCATAAACAGAAACATAACTATCATAACTGCTTGGCTGCATACTCCCTGGATAATGTCTTAATACAAATTTATCAAGCTTTACACAAAAGCCAAGTTTTTTAGGATATACATCAGTAGGATTAGACTTGCTCCTTTCTACCATAATTTCACATTTAGTCTCACCGTTTCTTAAATGAAGAGTTCCCTCATATCCAAAATACCTTGTAACCGCCGCACCTATTAAAATAACAATAATAGACAAATGCAAAATAAAAACAGGAGTTTTTTTATAAGTTTTATATTTAAACATAACTCCTACTAAGTTAATTCCAAGAAGCCACATAAGCGCTTCAAACCATTTTGTTTCATAAACTCCGCCCCAGGCTTGTTCTAATGTATTAAAGCCTAAAGTTGCATAAATCTGTCCTGCCATAAAGAGCAAAGACAAAACAACAGCTGTTTCTAAAGAAAAAAATATATTCCCTAGTTTTTTTATACACTCTTTCATTTAGCAGCCTTATACCGATAATTCACATCTTTAAGAATTTTTAAAAATGTTTTAGGAGGTCTTGCTCCTATAAAAGAGTAAAAAAGCTCCCCGTTTGGTTTAATAAACAAAATTGTAGGAGTTGAACCTGTAAAATAATTTCTAACTTCTACCGGAAGGTTATCTCTATCCGCTAAATAAAAAACAGGAACAAAATTTTTGTTAATGTAATTTGCAACTTCATCATTTGTATAGACTTGAGTAGCAAGATATTTACACGGAGGACAGTTAGAAAGCGCCACATCCACCATAATAAGTTTATTCTCTCTTTGAGCCAGATTTTTAGCCAAAGAGTAATTCATAGCCCACTGAACTTTACCGCTCCAATCAACCGCAAATAGGAAAACACCTACCAATAAAAAGAGTAATTTCCTCATATTTTCGCCTTTTTTTTAGGTATTGTAGCAAAAAATTGATATTAAAAAAACATTAAATGTAAGATTTTAATTAAAAAGAAGAAAAAGAAGATTACTCTGAGTCTTCTTGTGAAAGTGTTTCTAAAAGGTTCGGATGGGCAAAGTTTGCCATTATATAATCATTATGACATTTAACACACGTTACGTCTTTTCCTGCTTTTTTAGCATCCCAGTATTGAGTTTTATGTATTTCTCTTACATTTTCAGCAAGTCCTACTGCTTTTTCCGGTTCTTTTATTCCATGGTGACAACTTAAACATCCACTATCATATGTATAATGTTCCATTTCCCAGAAATTTTCTTTAAAATCAACTCTTTTTATAATTCCAAACTGAGCTAAGGCATCTCTTGTACCGCTTAATCCTTTTGCAAAAAGATATCCGATTAAAGAATCATGAGGTAAGTGACAGTCCGTACAGTGATGAACGGCAAACCCGTGAGGATTGTTTCCTCCGTGAACACTAAAATGAAAACTCTCAATCATAGGTTTCATTGTGTGACAATTAGCACAAAATTTAGGCTGCCCCGTAATATCCACCATAACAGCCGCAATATAAGAAATACCAAGCCCTATTACAGCACCTGCAATTAATGCTCCAAGTGTAGATTTTTTCATAACACACCTTTTTTTTAATTTGGATTATATGTAATTTTAGTGCTTAAAAAGTGCTTTTTTTTACACTTTTATGACAAATACTGCTCCATTTTTTGAGTTTACAGCCTCAAGCGACCCTTTAAAATGCTGGGTTATAATAACTCTGCTCATATAAAGCCCAATTCCAGTTCCTTGAGACTGGAATTTAGTAGTAAAATAAGGCTCAAATATTTTATCCTTAATCTCCTCAGGAATTCCCCCTGCATTATCTTCAATTTCTATTGTTTTGCCCTTAATTCTAATCCATATGGTTTTATTTTTAATGTTTCTTTCTTTTAAAACATCAATTGCATTGTTTAAGATATTTAAAATTACCTGGGAAAATTCTGTTTTATATCCATAAATAGATTCTGTTTTTTTAATATCTAAAATTACATTTACTTTATTAGATTTAATCCTTGCATCAATAAGTTTTAAAGCATCTTCTACTATTTCTTTAGGAGAAAACTCCTGCTTTTTTGTATCTTTTTTAAAAAAATTTGTAAAATCATCTATTGTATCGCTCATATAATTAATCTGCATTAAAGCCTGTTCTTTAAATTTATTAAACCTATCTTTATCCAATTTTCCCATATTAAACGCCATTTCCAAATTTTGAATAAGAAGTGAAAGCCTCGTTAGCGGATGTCGCCACTGATGAGCAATATTTCCAAGCATTTCCCCAAGTGCTGCAAGCTTACTCTGATGCATAAGAAGCTGCTCTTTCTGACGTCTTTTTTCTATTTCGTCTTTTACCCTTTTATCAAGTTCTTCATAAAACTTATAAAGAGGTTTTGAAAAAAACACTCCAAGCGGAATTGCTATAAAAATTGAAATAACTATCATAATAAGAGCCATTTTTTGAGAAGCTTTGTTTGTTTTTGAAATTACAGATTTATTCTGGATAAAAATCATTTTTATCTTATCCGAAAAACTTTTTACATA
>JAMOSM010000080.1 GCA_027063075.1 Nautiliaceae bacterium
TGAAAAAAACACTCCAAGCGGAATTGCTATAAAAATTGAAATAACTATCATAATAAGAGCCATTTTTTGAGAAGCTTTGTTTGTTTTTGAAATTACAGATTTATTCTGGATAAAAATCATTTTTATTTTATCCGAAAAACTTTTTACATAAACATCATCATTAACAAACCCCTCTTTTTTTCTTAAAATTTTATCTGCTAAAAAAAAATTAAATAAATCATATATGCTCTTTGCATTATATATTTTTGAAGTGGCAAAATAAATACCCCCCTTATCATCAGTTACAATAATATTAAAAAACGTATTATCTTTTGGTAAAAAGTTCTCTATTAAAGATTTTACCTCAATAAAACCTTTTTTTGAATTTACAATCGGACTTATAGAAATAAATTTTATTCCCTTTTTTTCTAAAATTTCTTTAAAAAACATTTCATTTAATTTAAAGTTTCTTATATTTAAATATCTTCCGCTTGTATAACAGACAATATCGTTTTTATATTTTTCACATCCTATAATTATTTTGCCATAACTATTGTAATAATTAATTTCGTTTATATTCTCATTTGCAAAAAGCATTGTTTTAAAAACAGACTTAACAACTTCCGGATTAACATTAAATTTAGCATTAAAAATATCATTCGAAGCAAGAGCAAGAGTTGAATTTTTAATGGTATTCTCTCTTTGTTTGTAAAGATAAAAAATATTCTCCGCAGCTAGTTTTACCTTATCTTTAAACTCTTGGGTAGTTAAATTGGTAACTATATAAATAGCACTATATGTAACACTTACAACTATTAAAAAAGCAAAAATAACAAAAGCGATTGTAATATCAAACTTAAAATCATTAGAGTTTTTCAATCTTGTAACCGCTCCCTCTTACATTTTTTATAAAATTCTCTTTAAGTTTACTTCTTAACTTTTTAACATGGGTTCTTATTGTATTACTGCAGATATCTTTACCATCCCAAACATAATCTCTTAATGTTTCATTATCCACAACCTGACCTATGTTTTTTACCAAAATTTCAAGAAAATATCTCTCATTCTGAGTTAAATCCACCTCTTTATCTTTATAAAAAAGTTTCAACTTATTCAAATCAAATTTATAATCATCTGTAATTTTAACCCAGTTTGTTTTTTTAAATACAAGTCTTTTGACCCTAAGTTCAAGCTCTTTAAGTTCAAAAGGTTTTTTAATATAATCAGCCGCCCCAATCTCAAAAGCTTTTTCAATATGGTCTATATCAGAATAGGCGGTAATAAAAATAACCGGTACCTCAGAAGCATAATTTTTAAGTTCTTTATAAAATTCATACCCGTCCATTTCAGGCATATTAATATCAATTAAAAAAATATCATAACTGCTTGGATATATCTCCTCTAAAGCTTTTTTAGGAGAATTGTAATAATCAACCCTGTTACCCTGCATTTCGAAATAATCTTTAATCATTTCCCCGATAAATTCATCATCTTCAACAAGTAAAATCTTCAACTTTATTCCTTTTTTCTTATATTTACGGAAAAAGCTTTGTTTGAAACAATAACTTTTTCCCCTGTTTTAAACTCTTTTGCCTCATTAGATAGCACTATTTCAACCAAATTGTTCCCAATGGCAACAACTGCCACATAAATTACATCAACTTTTTTTATGTCTATAATTATACCTTCTAATACAAACTTTTCACTGCTTTTTGTATTAAGCAAAGCTTCTTTAGGGTTACCTTTTTTAACAATTTCTCCTTTTTTTATCTCTATCATTTTGTTTGCAAGTTTATATATTTCACTTGG
This sequence comes from Nautiliaceae bacterium, assembly GCA_027063075.1. Classification (GTDB taxonomy): domain Bacteria; phylum Campylobacterota; class Campylobacteria; order Campylobacterales; family Nautiliaceae; genus Caminibacter. The sequence continues at coordinate 1,789 of JAMOSM010000080.1, forward strand.
TGAATGGGTAACCATAATAGTAGTTAAATCAAACTCTTTATGAAAATAA
>JAMOSM010000081.1 GCA_027063075.1 Nautiliaceae bacterium
TTTTCAAAAACTTTCATATCTTCATCATCTCCGCATAATTCAATAACCTTTTTCAAAAACAACTCACCCGACAATACAAAATCATACTTGAAATTACTCCTTAAAAACGCTTCAATTCCGTTTTTTTCTAAAAAATCCAGTTTCTCCAAGCAAGGTTTTAAATTGTTATAGCCTAGTTTTTTACATAGAAAGTTTTTATCTTTAATTGCAATCATTTGAAGCCTTTGAGGTTTTAAATAATTGTAAAAGATTCAGAAATTATATTGTGACGTTTTTGATAAAATTACAAAAAAGGCAACCGATGAAGGCAAAAGAATACACCAAAACCCTCTCAATACTGCTTGATTTGATAAACAGGTTTTATGCGGGTGAGAGTCTAAGCACAACGGATATTGAGAACATATACGGCATTTCAAAACGCTCCGCCCAAAGATATATCAATTATCTCAAAGAAGCCGGATTTAACATTAAAAGCAAAAGCAGAAAATATTATCTTGAAAATATAATCGACGACGAAAAAGAGATGATTTTCGAAGCGGTAGAATCAATTGCCAAAAACGCTGGGATTGAAAAAGAGATTTTACCTCTTTTAAAACAGCTTAAACTGATAAGCGAAGAAAATGTCTTTTATTCAAAGCTTGATATCGAAAAAATAGAGCCCTTTACCTTCAAAAAAATAGAAGAAGCCATTAAAAACAGGAAAATTATCAAAATGAAATACAAAATGGATAATGAGCTTTATGACATGGATATAAAACCCCTTAAAATTTCAAATTTTGACGGATACTGGTATGTAAACGCCTTAAATCATAAAAATAAATACCGCACCTACCACATAAAAAGCATAAAACATCTTGAAATTACGGATAAATCGTTTGAAGTTAAAGAAGATATATTAAAAAACCTCGATAAAGCCGTAAACATCTGGTTCGACCCGACCGCCGAGCCTTTTATAGTAGAGCTTTTTGCCGATGAATACGCTACGAAATACCTTGAAAGAATACCTATTTCAAAAACACAAAAAATCATTAAAAACAGTGATGACACTTCAACAATTTACCTTGAAATAACCCATGAAAACGAAATTATCCGTAAGCTTCTAATGTGGATACCAAACCTGAAAGTTATTAGCCCGAAATGGCTTGATGAAAAAATTAGAAAAATGATTAAAGAATATTAAATGGACTTATTTGAAATCATAAACCAACCAACCACCGAAGAATTTAAGCGTCTATATCATGGCAGGGGAGAAAAAACATATCCGTTTTTAACGATTGACAGTATTGATGAGACTCTTTTTATTCAGTTTTACGAAAAAGTGGATGAAAAGCCGTTTTTGGAGATTTTCAAAAAAGCACCGGAAAAATATAAGAATATTATCGTTAAAAGACGCTATTTAATGGACAATGGAAAATGTAAAATGGAAAATGGAGTTTTTACATTAAGAGGAATTATTCCCGATAATGCGGTAGCTATTGAAAACGGCATGAAATTCAAACTAAACTTTTACAATCAAAACATCGGATATTTCGGAGATACGAAAAATGCCAGAAGCTATGTGGAAAAAATAAGTAAAGACAAAAAAATATTAAATCTTTTTGCATACACATGCGGGTTTTCACTGTTTGCCAGAAGAGGCGGGGCAAAATATATAGCAAACGTGGATATGAACAAATCCGTCCTTGCGATAGGCTTGACAAACCACCGGATAAACTCACTTGAAATTAAAAACATTTCATTTTTGCCGTATAATATACTAAAATCTTTTAATAAATTAAAAAAACAAGCACCTTATGATATTATTATAATCGACCCTCCCACTTTTCAAAAAGGAA
>JAMOSM010000082.1 GCA_027063075.1 Nautiliaceae bacterium
AAGTTACAAAAGGTAGCATAACCAATGGACATAAAAATTTTTGCTAATTGGTCTTGACAAAGGGAGACAGTTTAATCTCTCTTCTCATATTTATTAATTCATCGGCATCTTTTTGCGTATAAACGTCATCTATCCCGTCTATAAATTTTGAATGGTCAAGAATTTGATGAACTAAAACAATTTTATTAAAGTCGTGTTTATAATGTATTTTTATCATTGTTAATAAAATATCGCGAAAATTATGTGATGTAATTTTATCATCTGTAGCATTTTGTAAAATACGGCTAACGGCGATATCTGTCAAATGTCTTTTAGTCCTTTTATTAAAAAAGACATATTCACTGCCGATGTTTTCATTTAATTTTTTAAGCGTTTTTAAAATTATGCGAATACGTTTTGTTATCGGTAAAACATATTCACGGCGTTTTTTAACTACATCCGCAGGATATACGATAATGTTTTTATCCCAGTCGACATATTCCCATTTAGTTAAACGCGCTTGCTTATTCCGCATTGCCGTTAAAAACATAAATTCAGTCAAATATTTACTTGAAACTTGAAAATTGCGGCGTTGGAATCCTGTTAAACTTTTATGATAAAAACGTATCTTCAAGTAATATTCTCTTAATTTATTTAAGTCTGTTTCTATGTCTTTTTTCTTCTTTACTTTTTTAATCGGTAATAAACTATCAACTTTAATGTCTTTTATAACATTATCATCAAGGATTCCCTTATTTACTAAATAGTTAAAAAACTGATTAAGCGTTGTTTTTACGCGCATAACTGTATCGTAGCTGTTATATCCGTCTTTTATTTTTGTGTTTGTTTTTTTATTCAAGGACTTTTGCTGTATGCGCAGTAAAAGTTTGCTTATTTCGCTTTTTCTTATTAATTTTATATCTTTATTATGTAATGGTTTTAAATAGTCGGTAAAATAGTACATTTCCATTTTTGCCGTTTTTTCCGCAACTTTTTTACTTCTAAAATTTTCCATATAGTCAAGAAATAATTTACTAAATAATCTCTCTTCATTAAAATTTTTCTTTTTGTAGATTCCCGCTATTTTGTCTATCTCATCAATTTTATCTTCCTTATATAAAGCAGTCATCATTTTTGCTTTTTCCATTGCTTCTTTTAAAGAGATTCCTGCAACGTCGTGTTTATCTTTTTTTAGTTCCCCGATAACCCGCTTAAACGTCGTTTTCTTTTTTCTGTCATTAAAACGAAACTGAAATACTTTTTTCTTTTCTTTTTTTCGCCAAACTAAATACAAATAATTACCAATATATAAAGATTCCTTGCCTTCTTTTTCAAAATCGAAGCGCTGTAACTCTTTTTGCGTATATTTCGCCATTTTCCCGCCTTTATTTTTAATTTTGCCAACAAAAAGGACTACATCCCAAAAAGGGACTAAAAGGGACTACAAAAAGGGACTACAAATTGTAGCAAAAATTCCAAAAAAGAAAAATAAAGTTAAAAACGGAAAAATCATTTTTATTGTCAAATAATTTGATAAACTGCCGAGATTACGAGAAAAGTAAGAAGTAAGATTTTTATAAACGCCCTAAAATTGATAAGTAATTTTTATAAATCGGCTCATCAACATACAGCCCGTCAATCGTAAAAGGACCTTCGCTTTCAAACCTTTCTACTATCATTTTAGCAAACTCTAAATTTTCATCAAATATTTTATTGGCTATTTTGCACTGAGCGGGCGTAATACATCCGACTCCCTGCATCCCTAAGTTTTTTTGAAGCAGGCACCATTTGCTAAATCCTTCAAGGTTCTTGTAATTCTGATAAACAAATCCGAT
>JAMOSM010000083.1 GCA_027063075.1 Nautiliaceae bacterium
CATTTGGAAAATATAAACAGATATAAAGTTTTGGTAAAAAAAACAGACCTTGAGATTCCTGTATGTGTAGTTGCAAACGGAAAAAGTCTTGAAAAAAACATAGAATTTATTAAAAAAAACCAAAACTCTATGATAATAATTTCGGTAGGGACGGCAATAAAACCTTTGTTAAAAGCAGGAATTGAGAGCGATTTTCATATCGAACAGGAAAGAATCGATATTTTAAAAGATGTTTTAAAAGACGTATTGCCAAAATATAAAGGATATTTTATAGGCTCAAATGTGGTAAAAAAAGAGGTTTTTGAAATGGCTAAGAAACCTCTTATGTATTTCAGGGAGGCTTTTTCTTTTTCCCCAAAAGAGTATCAAATTCCGGGAAGTTCCCCTATTGTGGGGAACGCAGGTTTTGCAATAGCTAGTTTTTTTACTAAAAAAATATATCTTTGCGGTATGGATTTGGGATACAGAATAGGTGAAAGGAAACACGCAAGCGGCAGTTTTTACGATTCAAAAGAGGATAAAACCCTAAACGGCATAAAAATTGAAGGTAATTTCAGTGACGATATATATACCGATTCTTTGTTTTTGTCATCTAAAACAAATATTGAAAAAATGATAGAAATGGAAAATCTTGAAGTTTATAATCTAAGTGACGGGGCGTATATAAAAGGAAGCATTCCTCTTAAAGAAAATATTGACCTGCCCCCTGTTGACAAAGAAAAGTATATAAGTGAAATGTTAGACTGTTTTGACGATATAAATATAGATTTTCCGGATGTTGATTTATATCCGCTTTTAAAATCGGTAAAAAATGTTTTAAGTAAAAAGAGCGGCGATTATAAGTATTTAACCGGTCTTATAGATTTTATAGACAATGCATTCGATACGTATGAAAAGACACATCCCGTTGAATATTCTCTTTTAAGAGGCTCAATTTCCCATATTTTAAACTATCTTTATATACTCTCACATAAAATTAAAAAGAAAGATATTAATAAACTTCAGGAAATTTTGAAAAAAGAGCTTATAAGATTTGAAAAAGATTTCAAATCTATGCGTATTGATAAGGGATTTCGATAATCAGTTCATCGTTTTCTTCATTGGAATTGTTTGAAAATTTCTGATTTTGTCTGTATTCTTTACGTCCCTGTTGCTGGTTTTGGTTAAAGCTCATATTCACATCCGTAAATCCCATGTTGATTAAGTTTTGTCTGAGTTCCTGTTGCTGGGAGTGCATAAATCCCACGGCAGTATTATTGGAATTAATTTGGATTTGCAGATTATCGCCTCTATGAACGATAGTGACTTCGACTTTTCCGAGCTCTTTTGGATGAAGCTCCATTGAGAGTTTTGAAACAGGGGGTTTGTAATTTTCTACCGCTTCTTTTAAACCGGTGGCAAAATGTTTGATCGATTCTTTGGCTTTGTGAATGTTCTGTTTAAGGTTTTGTATAATGTTTTGTCCGGTTGATTGGTGAATGTTACTATCTAAATCGGATGTTTTTATATTGTTTTTAGTTTGAATTTTGTCGTGAAGGTTATCGGATGTTTTTACAATTTCTATTTGTTCTGTTTTTTCCGTAATGTTAGAGTTTAAACTTTCATGACTTTTTATTTCTTTTTGTAATGTGTTTAAATTGCTTTTTTTGTTGTCTGTATTTGGAATAGTGTTTTTTTCCGTTTTTTGCAAAAGAGAGGAGAGCAGTTTTTTTTGAGAGCTTTTTTCATTTTTTGTAACTTTTGATAATATTGAATTTTTATCTTTATTTTTTAATTCTATTTTATTTTTATGAAGTTGAGGTTTT
>JAMOSM010000084.1 GCA_027063075.1 Nautiliaceae bacterium
AGAAAAAAAGGAATTGAAGCAGTAGTTGATTATATAAAAAAGCAGTTTGAAGGAATTGACTTAAATTATGAAAATTTGGTTATTGCATATGAGCCTGTGTGGGCAATAGGTACAGGGGTTAGTGCAACTGAAGAAGAGATAAAAGAGACCCATAAAAAAATAAGAAAATTTACAACTGCGCCGATTTTATACGGAGGGAGCGTAAAACTTAATAATATATCTTCTATTTTGGATATAGAAAATGTTGATGGTGTATTAGTTGGAAGTGCGAGTTTAGATGTTGATGTGTTTAAAAAAATGATTGAAATAGCAAAGGAGAAAAAATGATAATGCAGGGAAAAAAAGGACTGATTATTGGAGTTGCAAACAACCGTTCAATTGCATACGGAATTGCAAAGGCGTGTAAAAATCAGGGAGCAGATATAATTTTGACTTATCAAAACGATAAGCTGAAAAAAAGAGTTGAAAAAGTGGCAGATGAACTTGATGTAAAAAATATTTATCCTTTAGATGTAAGTAAGCCAGAAGAAATTGATGCATTAAAAGAAACAATTGAAAAAGATTATGGAAAAATAGACTTTTTAGTTCACTCTGTTGCATACGCTCCAAGAGAGGCGCTTGATGGAAAATTTATTGATACAACTAAAGAAGCTTTTAATATTGCAATGGAAATTAGTGTATATTCGTTAATTGAGGTTGTGCAAAAACTTGAGCCTGTTTTAAATGACGGTGCGAGTATTTTAACTCTTACTTATCTTGGAAGTCAAAGATATGTGCCTCATTATAATGTAATGGGGGTTGCTAAAGCGGCTCTTGAAGCAAGTGTTAGGTATTTAGCAGTAGATTTAGGAGAAAGAAAAATAAGAATTAATGCTCTTAGTGCTGGTCCTATTAAAACACTTGCGGCAAGCGGAATTGGGGATTTTAGCGAAATACTTAAATATAATGAAAAAAATTCGCCTCTTAGAAAAAACGTTACAATTGATGAGGTAGGTAATTCTGCTATGTATTTACTAAGCGACCTCTCAAGCGGGGTTACGGCAGAAGTGCATTTTGTAGATAGCGGCTATAACATTATGGGAATGCCTCTTTATGAAAAAGATAACAGTTAGTTTTCCCATTTGAAAAGGCACAAAAATCACACAAAACTATTTGATTTTTTGAGAATTTATAGATATAATTGTAGGACAAAATTTAAATAAAGGAGAGAGAATGCTAAAAAAATTATCTTTAGCAGCATTAATCGCAATGGGTGGAGCAAGTTTTGCAAGTGCAACTCCATTAACTGAAGCTATTAAAAATGTTAATTTTGGTGGATATTTAAGAGTAAGAATATATCACGAAAGTGATAAAGATTATACAACTAAATGGAGAACAACAGCTCTATTTAAATTCAGCGTACCTGTAAGTGAAGAATTAAAATTCAACACTGGATATGCATTTGACTGGAGTATTAATTCAAATGGAACAGCTATAAATGAAGTAAATGGTGAAACTACACCACCAGCACCAGCAGCTGGAAATGTTAAGTTCTTTTTACAATATTCAAAAGATAACTTAACTGCTCTTGTTGGTAAAATTCCAGTACCTACTCCAATTACTTCAACAGGTGTTGGGGAAACTACAGGTGCAGGTGTTTTAGCACTTTATAAAGTAAATCCAAATTTAACTATCGCAGCAGCTGGAATTGATGCAATGGTAGGAAATGACCTTTACAATCCAAATGGTAAAAATGTATATACAGCTGGAGTATTATTTAATCAAGATAATGTAAGTGCTGAGGCTTGGTATTTTAATGTGGATGATGCAATTGATTCTGATATTGTTCTTAGAGCAACATATAAAATGCCAGAAAACGGATTAGCTCTACATGCAGATTTTGCAACAGCTGAACTTGATGATAAAAATGTTGCGACTGGAGCAAAAATTGGAGCTGATATAACAGGAGTTAAATTAGATAAAACTCAGACATATTTTAATATTTCTGCTACGTATGCAAAAGACGGTGTTTGTGCAAAACTTGGATATGCTCAAACTGGAGAAGACGGTGGTATTGTAGCACTTGATAGTGATTCACCAATTGCAGCAGTTCTTCCAACTGAGCAAAAAACAGGAATTGCAGACACAGCTGACACAAGTGCAATTTATGGAAAAGTTGGATACACTGTAGATGCTAAAACTAACGTATTTGCAGCAGCTTCTGTAATTGATGCAAGTGAAGATGCAGGGGATAAAGACTATAATGAATATCTTGTAGGTGTAAAATATAAATACACTAAAAAAATGAATGTTTATGCTTATTATTCAATTCTTGATGGAGATAATGGAGCTAAAGACAAAGACAATAACGAAGCAAGAATTGAATTTAAATACAGCTTCTAATTTTTCCCGGGGCTTTTGCCCTTTTTATTTTAAAATAAAAGTGTTTGACACCTTTAAGCTTAAAAATTTTTATCTATTTAGCAACTCTTTTAGTTTCTTATTGTCCATTACTTTAATTGCTTTTTCACAGTAACATATAATCTCTTCGTTTTTTAGCCTGCTTAAAATTCTGCTAAGTGTCTCAGCACTCATTCCAAGTTCTTTTGCAAGCATATATTTTTTTTTGCGGATAAATTTTTTAGGAAAATTAAGAAGTGCATATATTACTCTTTTTGTTGTGTCATACTTTTGAAGTTTATTAAATTCAATCTCCTGCATAATCTGATTGCTTAGCATTTTAATAATTCTGTCACTAAAAGGAGGGGAAGAAATATATTTTTGAAATTTTTCAAAGTCAATTTTAATAATTTCGCTTTCGCTTTCGCTTTTTGCGTTAAGACAGTAAGGTTTGTTTTGAATTTGTGCAATAAGTCCAAAAATATCCCCACATCCAAACTGATTTTTTGGAATAATGTTTCCTTTTAGATCCACATCATATGTTAAAACCTGTCCTTTTACTATTCCGTAAAAATATTTTTGTTTTTCACCTTCATAATAGATTATTTCATCTTTGTTAAATTTTTTAATTTTTGAAAAAGATGAAATATCTTTTAAAATTGAATCTTCTATGTTAAAAAATAGAGAAATCTGTTTTAGTTTTTTTCTCATTCTTCAATTCTTATATAATTTATCGGTTTGATTACAAATTCAAGAGTTTCAATTTCTTTAATGGCTTTTTTAATCTCTTTTTCTTTACATTTATGAGTTGCAAAAAGAAGTTTTACATATCCGTTTTTTGGTTTTTGTAAAAAACTCTCTATTGAAATATTGTTTTTAGCTAAAATATGGGCAATTTTTTCAAGAACTCCTACTTTATCATTTACTGCAATTCTAAGGTAATATTTACTCTCAATTTCTTCAATCGGTTTAAGGGAGAGTTTTTCAATTTCAAGAGGAATTTTGTATCCAAGCATCGGATTTTTATTTCCTCTTGTAATTTCTATTATATCGCTAATTACCGCGCTTGCAGTAGCATCTCCTCCTGCTCCCGGTCCGTAGTACATAGTCTCTCCCACTACATCTCCTATAACACTTACTGCATTCATAACGCCTTCAACTTTACTTATCATCTCTTTTTGTTTTATTAAAGTAGGATGGACTCTAAGTTCTATTTCGTTTTGTGTTTTTTTTGCAATTCCAAGAAGTTTTATCTCATATCCAAACTCTTTTGCAAATTCAATATCTGTAAGATTTATGTTTTCAATACCTTCAATTAAGATATCTTCCGGTTTTGCATCAATATTATATGCAATACTTGCTAAAATCAATAGTTTATGGGCTGCGTCATATCCACCAACGTCAAACGTTGGGTCAGCTTCTGCATATCCTAACTCCTGAGATTCTTTTAAAACTTCTTTATAATCTCTTCCTTTTTTCATTTCACTTAAAATATAATTACAGGTTCCGTTTATTATACCTTTTATTTCTAAAATATGATTAGCACTAAGTCCATCACGCAGTGCTTTAATAATAGGGATACCACCGGCTACGCTTGCTTCATATTCAAAAGGTGTTTTAGCAAGTTTTTGAAGCTCAAACCTGTGATACGCAAGAAGGGCTTTATTTGCAGTTACTACTGCTTTTTTGTGAATTAAGGCGTCTTTTACTACTTCATATGCCTTTTCAACTCCTCCCATAAGCTCTACTACTATATCAATTTCTGGGTCTTGGGTTACTTCTTTGTAATCAGTTGTAAGGGGAATATTAATATCTCTTTTTTTATTTAAATCCCTTACCACTCCTTTTATTACTTTTATCTCTTTTCCGGCTCTGGCTTTTATAATTTCTTTATTTTTTTCTAAATTTTTAATAACAGCCTCTCCTACTGTTCCTACTCCTACAATTCCTATTTTAACCATTATTTTCCTTTAAAATCTCCTCTATTTTATTTTGTGAAATATTAAGTTTTTTAGAAATTTCTTTGTCTGAAAATCCGAGTTCTTTTAACATTAAGATTTTGCCTTTTAAAATACCTTTTTTGATTCCTTCTTGTAAGCCTTTTTCTAAACCTTTTTCAAGTCCTATTTCATAGCTTGGTAAATCTTCCCATGTTAAATTTTGAAGTCCCATTTCTGCCTCCTTAACTTCTTGTTTTAAATTTCTACTGGTTGATAGTTCTTCAAGCATTAAAAGATATTTTCTAAATTCGTTTTCATTTTTTGAAAGTAAATATAATTTGTGTAAAATTTCTTTTATAACTTCTTTTGGATTGTGTCCTCTAAAATCGCACAATATTGCAAGCACCAAAGCTTTTGGATTATTTATTTTTAAAAATCTATCACACGGAATTGTTTTTAAATCTATTATTTCATAAGAGAATTTACAGCTATGCGTTTTAATTCTGTTTTTCATTGAAAGTTTTTCTTTACCGATATATAAAACATATTGAAAAATATCGTAAGGATATCTTGAATAAATTTCTAAAAAGTATCTTGCCATTCTTATATGCATATTTTTATCGTTTCTGCTTTGAAATTCAATATGAATTATTTTTTCATTTGCTTTTATTAAAATATCGACATCTCTTTTCTCAATTTTCGGAAATTCAAAATCCAAAAATTCAAAGTCATTTACTTCAATATTCAAGATATATTTTAATACCTCTTTTACTGCTTCTTTTGTTATGTCTTTTAAAATTAAATCTTTTTTCACTTAAAGCTCTTTAAAAAATGTTTTACATTTTTTGCAGCCTGACGAATTCTTTTTTCGTTTTCTATTAAAGCTATTCTTACATAATCATCTCCATAAGCTCCAAATCCAATTCCAGGACTTACTGCTATATGAGCTTCGGTTAATAATCTTTTTGAAAATTCCAGACTTCCAAGCTTTCTTGCAACTTCTGGAATTTTTGCCCATACAAACATAGTGGCACGCGGTTTTTCAATTTCCCATCCGGCATTTGCAAAACTTTCAATTAATACATTTCTTCTTTTTTCGTACGTTTTTGCTATCTCTTTTGGGAGATGAGCGTATTCTTTAAGTGCCACAGTGGCTGCTACCTGAATAGGAGTAAACATTCCATAATCAATCCACGATTTATATTTTTGAAGTGCGCCGATTAAGGTAGGGTTACCTACCATAAATCCGACTCTCCATCCGGCCATATTGTAGCTTTTAGATAAAGTAAAACTCTCAACTGCTACCTCTTTTGCCCCTTTTGCTTCGAAAATACTTGGGGTTTTGTATCCATCAAAAGTAATATCAGCATATGCAATATCACTTATAATATAAAGTCCTTCTTCTTTTGCAAAATCAACCGCTTTTTGATAAAAATTTTTTGTAACAGTTACTGTTGTTGGATTGTGTGGAAAATTGAGTACTAAAAATTTCGGTTTTGGAACACTTTCTATTACAGCTTGTTTAAGTTGTTCAAAAAACTCATTTTCATTGAGTTCATAATTTTCATTGTATGTAAGTTTTACTTTTCTAACACTCGCCCCTGCAAGCATAAAAGCGTATGAATGGATAGGGTATGTTGGGTCCGGTACGATTGCAACATCTCCTACATTTGTAATTGCCTGTGTTAAATGAACATATCCTTCTTTGCTTCCCATTGTAACAACAGCCTCAGTTTCCGGATCAAATGTAACTCCGTATCTTCTAGCATACCAGTTACAAATTGCCTCTCTTAGTTTATAAATTCCCTTACTGACTGAATATCTGTGGTTTTTTGGCTTTTGTGCCGCTTCTATTAATTTATCTACAATAGGTTTTGGAGTGGGGCCGTCCGGATTTCCCATTGAAAAATCTATTATATCTTCTCCGGCTCTTCTTGCCTGCATTTTTAAATCATTAATTACAGCAAAAATATAATTAGGAAGTCTTTCTATTCTTTCAAAATGGTTCATTGTATTCCTTTTATGAAAATTCCTCTTTTTATGTTTTCTTTTGTGAAATTATCTCGTATTTTAATATATTTACACATAGGTGGTATTAAAAGAATAACTTTTTTTTCTATATTTTTTTTTGCAATTATTCCTATTATATTTAGGTTTTTATCATAAAACGCTATATACGGATACCATCTGTCGTATTTAGAAGTAGAGATAGATATTTTTTTAAAATTGTTTATATCAAAAAAATATTCCCCCCTTATATTTAGATATGCTTTTAGTTTATTTGTTACTTTTGGGACATTTAGTATTTCGTTTTTACAATCTATTATGTATTTAAAATCATTTTCTTTTTTTAATCCGACTACATTACATTGAAAATTTTGAATTTCATTAATAAAACTTACAGGGTCTATATGGTGTTTTGAGAGCATTTCTATTGTAATTGAATAATTACCGTCTTTTTTTACAGATGAAGGGTAAAAATAGTAATAACCTAAATTTTTTAAAGTTGAATAGAGTGTTTTTGTATTGAAAATCGGATTATTGTTTAAAAATATAAAACTTGGATGAATAAGTTTTGGTTTGTTAAAAAAGAGCTCAATTAGTCCGTTTTCTTTTAAAATGGTTACAATTTCAGGAAGGGATGTTATGTTTTTATCAAAAATTACAGTTTTAATAAGTCCTTGATATTCGTTATATATTTTTTGACCGACAATATTTTTAACTAAATTTGCATTTGATGCAAGAGAAAAAGTGATAATCAAAAAAAAAATAAGTTTTTTCATGGTCTAAAGCCTTTTTTTACATATTCGTATTTGCCGTTATGAAAATAAAGTCTTATTATTTTTTTTGTATTAGGTGTAATTGTAGTATTTCCATATTCGATAGTTACATTTCCGTGTCCGAATTTTATTAAATAATTACTTCCATTTAAGGTTTTAGGGTTAGAAGTTAAATACTCGATTGTTTTATTATTGTCTAAATTAACAGCTTTAAACCATATTTTTTCATTTGGTATGATAATGATTTTTTCCGGGATTGATATTTTTGTTGTTATTTTTTGTGAATAGTTGTTTTCTTTTAAAGAGCTGTTTTCTTCTTTTGATGGTTTTAAATTTTGATTGTTTGATACTTTTTGTGTAATATTGTTTTCTTTAGAAATATTTTCTTCTTGAGGTTTAGGAGTTGTTATTTTAAAATTATCAGGAGTGTATGTTTGTTTTTTTTGATTAGAAGGTTTGTTTAAGTTTAGATAAATTATTCCTCCGCTTATTAATAAAAGAGCTGTCGCTAATATATAAATAATATTTTTTTCTTTTTTTGTCGTTTTTATTTCTTCTTGTTGAGGTTTAGTTTCTTTTTTATCGGGTTTAGGTTTTATGTTGTTGTGTTGGTCATACTCATTTATTAAATAACTTAAATCTTCATTAAATTCTCTTTGTATTATTTTAATAAATCCTAAAAACTTAACCCTTGGTATTTTTTCATACTCTTTGTTTTTTATGTATCTCAAAGAAATAGGGGAAATTTTTGTCCTTGCAGATATTTCTTCTATTGAATACTTTTCAAAAAATTTAGCACTCATTTGTAATCCTATCTATTAATATTGCAGCTGCAACTGAGACATTAAGAGAGTCAAATTCTCTTTTCATTTCAATTGTAAGTATTTCATCAAGTTTTTCTTTTACACGCTTACTTAGTCCTTCACCTTCATTCCCCATAATAAGTGCAATTTTTTCTTTTTTTGAAGGACGGCACTCTCCGCCAAGGTCTGCTCCTATTAAATGATATTTTTTTGTTTTTAATATGTTTAAAAGTTCAAGAATATTTTGAAAAGTAATAATTTTCATATCAAGAGCAGCTCCTGCGCTTGTTCTTATGACTCTATCCCATTTTAGCTCTTTAATTCCTGTAATGATTAATAAGTCAATTCCAAGAGCATAAGCGGTTCTAACTATCGCTCCTATATTTCCCATATCTGTTACGTTATCAAGCACTAGGATTTTATCACCTACAATATCCCACTCTTGAGGAGTAAATTCTATTTTTGCAAAAAAGCCTTGGTGGTTGCCGCTGTGGCTTAGTTTTTGAGCTGTTTTGTTGTCTATAAATTTTACTTTGAATTTACTGAATTTTTTAAGTTCGTTTTTATTTAGCTTTTTTGCAATTAAAATTTCTTTAACAATACCGGGGTGTTTTTGAATTATGTATTCAACTACTCTTTTTCCATAAACTATCATAAAAGTATTTTATCAAAATTATTGCTCTTTTAAGAGTTCTTGATATATTTCTTTTGCAGATTTATCACTTATTTTTGCAAGCAGTTTTGATTTTTCTTTAAGGGGCAGGGGAAGCTTAAAAATATTTTCATATGAAAGTTCAAGAGTCTCTTTTTTAGGAGCTTTATTGATTACAACAACCCACTCTCCCTTTGTGTTTAGAAGATTTATATCCTTTGCTTTTGCTTTTATAAATGTTTCATGCATTTTTGTAAGTTCTTTTGCTAAAAATACTTCTCTATCTGGAGCGAGTTTTTTTAGTTCGTTTATAAGTTTTTCTATTCTATGCGGAGATTCGTAAAGAATTGCAATTTTGCCGGAGTTTAGGATTTCTTTTAATTTCTCGCTTCTTTCATTTCCTTTGTGTGGCAAAAACGCGTGAAAACAAAAATCCCCTTTAAAGCCGCTTGCCACATAAGCCGTTAGTGCTGCGTTGGCTCCCGGAATTACTGTATAAGGAATGTTGTGTTTTTGGCAAAATTTTACAAGTTTACTTCCGGGGTCGCTAATTCCCGGCATTCCCGCATCACTTACATAAACTACATTTTTTGATTTTAGACTCTCAGGGTTTAGTTTTGATAATACCTTATCTTCATTATGAGAGTGCATTGAAATGAATTCTTTGTTTGTTGGAATTTTTAAAAGATTTAGCAGTTTTTTTGTAACACGGGTATCTTCACAAAAGATGATTTCAGCATTTTCAAGGGCTTTTAAAGCCCTTTTTGATATGTCCTCTAAGTTTCCTATTGGAGTTGGGACAAGACTTAACAATTAAGCAAGTCCGTATTTTTTCTTAAATTTATCTACTTTACCACCTCTGTCGATATTTCTTTCTTTACCTGTATAGAACGGATGGCATTGGTCACATACTTCAATTCTAAGTTCTGGTTTTGTTGAAAGAATAGTAAATTTATGACCGCAAGTACAGCTAACTTGGCACTCTACATATTCAGGATGAATACCTTTTTTCATTTTTATCCTTTTAGGCTTTTTTAAGTGTGAAATTCTACAACTTTAATCTTAAAGTTTTCTTAATTTAAGCGAAATGTAAGAAGGTAAATATAATTTGACAGACACCAAAATATTCAGTAAAAAAAAGAAAACAAAAATTAAGCTCTTTGTTCTCTTGGTCTTGCTTCGTTTACTCTAAGTCTTCTACCTTGAAATTCTTTTCCATCTAATTCTTCAATAGCAGTTTCAGCTCCGCTTTCCATATCGATAAATCCGAAACCTTTGCTTCTTCCTGTTTCTCTATCATTAATAATTTTTGCGTTTAACACTTCTCCGTATTGTGAGAATAGTTCTTTAAGTTCTTCTGCTGAAGCGTTATAGTTGATGTTTCCTACGTAAATTGTTTTCATTGTTCGTCCTAAAATTTAATTTGCACTGACATTATATCTGTAAAAAATAAAAAAAGCAAATTTTTTTTAAGAAAATGGTATAATTTATAAAAAAAGGATAAATATGGGTGTAAAACAACATTATATTGAATTTAGAAATGCATTAAGTAAAGGTGATACTCAAAAAGCTCAAGAAGAGTTTGAAAAAGCGTTTAATGAAGCGTTTTTATGGTATCAGCAAAAACTTACTAACAATGAAAAGTTTGATTTAACCAATGAAGAAGAGCTTTTTGCGGTAGTTACTCTTTTTGATAATATGATAGGTTTTTATAAAGAAGGAATGATTGAAGAAGGTGTAGCTTTTGCGGAATCTATGGTAGAGCTTGTAGATTCGTCAAAACTTAAAGAGATGTTTAAAGGCTTTTCTCTTGGAATGCAAAGCGGAGTGCCTTTAGATGAGTTTATGAGGGAGTATGTGGATTTAAGCAAGGTAGATGAAGAATATCCTCAGTTTTTATGCAACTTCAAAGAAAAAATAAAAGAGCTTATAAATTAGTGTAGATATTAGTCTCTATTTTTAAACTAAATCCAAAAGGGGTTTTAATATCTAAAAGGGCTCTTTTATTTCCCGGGTTTTTTTTAAGTTCATTATAAATTGAGATTAAATCCTCTTCATAGTTTTTTGAAATTTCCCTTTGAATTATGCTAATTTCTTCTTTAATTGCCGCTTTTTCATTTTTAGCTTCGTCAAGATTCATTATTTTTCTGCATGTTACCCTTAAAAATTCTCCGCTTTTATCAATATATGCTTTTATTGCAATTGGCTCATCAAGGTTAAATTCATTTAATTTTTGAAGGTCTCTTTCAAAAATCATAATATCTATTTTTCCGTGATAATCCATAAGGGTGGCTATTGCAAATTTGTTTCCTTTTTTTGAAATTCTGACTTTCATACCTTCGATTTTTCCTATAAAAAGCGCTTCTTGTCCTATAATTTCTTCAACTTCGCTTGAGAGGTTGTAATTTAATTCGTTTATTTTTTCTTTGTAAGGGTCAAGAGGGTGTGCTGAGACATAGAATCCTAGAGTTTCATACTCTCCCTCAAGAAGTGTTTTCATATCAAATTCATCTGTTATTTTTATTTCAAGTTTTTCTTGAATGTCATCTTCCGTTTCTATGTCTGCAAAAAGTGAGTGTTCGTGTTTTATTGCGTTTTTTCTTTCTTCAACTCTTTTTTTAAATTCAAGAATGTTTTCAATGTTTTGTAAAAGGGTTTTTCTTGAATATCCAAAGCTGTCCATTGCGCCTGATTTTATAAGCTGTTCAAGTACTTTTTTATTTACCTTGCTTGTGTCTATTTTTAAGATAAAGTCTTCTAAATTTTTAAAAGGTCTATTTTGGACAATACTTTCAATTGCCTTGCTTCCAACTCCTTTGATAGCACTGAGACCAAAAAGAATCTTATCATCCACTGGTGTAAATTGAGCGTTTGATTTTTGAACATCAGGGGGCAGTACTTCGATACCGAGAGATTTTGCTTCGTCAATATATTTTGCGATTTTGTCAGTGTTGTCGGCTTCGTATGTTAAAAGTGCTGCGAAAAACTCGGTTGGAAAATATGTTTTAAGCCAGGCGGTTTGATAAGTAATCATTGCATACGCAGCTGAGTGTGATTTATTAAATCCGTATCCTGCAAATTTTTCTATTAAATTAAACAAAGCTTTTGCATTTTCATAAGAAAAGCCCCTTTTACTCGCTCGTGTAGCAAACTCTTCGGCATATTTTGCCATAAGATCTGCTTTTTTCTT
>JAMOSM010000085.1 GCA_027063075.1 Nautiliaceae bacterium
TTCTGGTAAATCTATACCCCTTGCCAGAGGATTTCTATAGCTAGCAAACCCAACAAAAAAACACTCTCCTTTTTTAAACTCTTCTAAATGCTCTTCAAATTCTTCATAAGTATAAGCTTTTATTCCGTTTGTATTTAAAAATTCCGTATATTGGTAAAGGGTCTCTTTTGTTTCATTTCCCGGTAAAAACAGAAGTCCCCCACACCCGAGTTTTTTTATCCACTCAATAGATTTTTGCCAAGAATAATTTTCATCATATAAATCTTCTATATTTCTCAAATTAAGATTTGGACGGCTTACTTCAAACCCTAAAAGATATCTAAACAGTAAAATTCTTTTTGAGCGGGGATTTGCAGTAGCTGATGAGACAATCAGATTCCCTTTTTTCTTTTTTGAAAGTTTTTCGAGTTTTTCATACTCTTTATTTTCAATAAGTTTTAAAGCATATTCTAAATCTTCTTCGCTAAACCCAAGAAGAGCTAAAACATCAGTAATTTTTCTGCCACTTTTAAGTATCGAATCAACATCATCTACAAAAACCAGTTCAAATGTTTTATTGATTATATCTTTGTTTTTATATAAAAACTGAGTAGTTGTTATTAAAATATCATATTCACCTTTTTCTATGAGCTCTTTTTCTTTCTTTTTACCTGTATAAGCCAAGACATCTATTCCCCACTCTTTAAACTTCTCAAGTGTCTGAAGTACAAGAAGTTTTGTGGGAAATATGATATAGGCATTTTTTACAAATGCACTAAGTAACAATCCAAACGTTGTTTTTCCAATTCCGGTTGGCGCTAAAAGAGCAAAAGAGTTATCTAAAAAAAATCTCTTTGCCCACATTTTTTGAATGGAACTAAGCTTATTTCCTGTTTTTGATTTAAAAAATTTATTAAACTCTTTTAATTTTTTATCCGCTTTGCAAAACTTTTCATAACTTTTAAGCTCATCGCACAATTCAAAACTCTTAATCTCTTTCATACACTTATCACAAAATTCCCCTCTATCAAGCCTCATTGAAGTAATATCTCCTAAACATCTTGGACATCTGTTTTTATAAACAGCTTCTAATACCATTTTTATCCTTTTTTACAAAAATTATCTTTTTATTGACCACAATCAATGAAACGTTTCAAAATAATAACTAAAATACTTCAAAACAACAAAAGGAGAAAAAAATGTTTGGACTATTTGGAAATAAAAATGAAAATAAAAAACCTCAAGCCTGTGATTTACCGTTTCTTTGCTGGCAATGTGAAATGAGCGCACCAGGAGGATGTGGAAGTCATGGTGAGAGCAAAGGTGTTTGTGGTAAAGACGCTACAAAATCAAGACTTCAGGATTTAATGACTTATGGATTAAGAGGACTTAGTGCATACAGAGAACACGCAAGAGAACTTATTGAAGATTTCGGCGATGAAAATGAATGGAAAACATTAATGGATATTGATGATGTAACAGCTGAAACTTTATATTTTACACTTACAAACGTAAACTTTAATTTTGACGAACACATAGCTCAGCTTATGAAAGTAGGAAATGCCGGTGTAAAAGTTATGGATTTATTAAGTGATTTACATACAAAAGCACTTGGAATTCCTGCACCTGTTGAAGTTACTCAAAATAAAGCTGAAGGTAAAGGTATTTTAGTTTCAGGACATAACCTTGATATGCTTGAAAAACTTCTTAAAAGAATAGAAGAAAGAGGTTTATCTGATAAAATCAACGTATATACTCACTCAGAAATGCTACCTGCACACGGATATCCTCATTTAAGAAAA
>JAMOSM010000086.1 GCA_027063075.1 Nautiliaceae bacterium
AACATCATTAATTACAGGTTTTCCCCTTACAAAATAATACACTTTAACATCAGGATTAATCTCTTTTATAGTTTCAATCAAAAGCTCATCAAAAACATTCTCTCCGGCGTTATCAGCAAGATAACAGATAGTTTCACTATCTTCAACATTTATTTTAAATTCATCAAAATCATTTTTTTTAAAATCCATTTCAAAAATTTTTTGTATCTCTTCTTCAAGATTATATTCATGATGAACACCAAGATCAATTACATTACCCGCAACTGCAATTTTACACGCGTCATAAAGAGGGTTTTTTGATTCAAAAAGCCTGAGTTTTAAGATAGGTTTAAACCTTAAAGCCTCTTTAATAGCCTCTTTTTTCTCTTTTTCAAACAAATCTTCAATCCCTAAAATTTCACTGACCTTTCCATACTCTTCCCTTGCAATTTCAGGAGGGGTAACATTAATGTCATATTTACTAAGTATTCTTGCCCCCTCTTTTAAAATATTGCTTGCACACTTATCATCTTTACAAAACTTGTCTGCAAGCTTAAAAACCTGCTTGTAAATACATAAATAACACTCTCTTGCTATATTCATTTAATTCCAAGCTCCCTTTTAATCACAGGCTCGTTAAATCCACAAATCCATCTACTGCCGATTAAAATTACAGGCACTCCCCTGCACCCGTGTCTTTCACAGTCTTTTGCAGCTTTAGTGTCTTTACTTATATCTATCTTTTTATATCTTATTTTGTTTTTTCTAAAAAACTGCTCGGCTTTTGTACACCATACACACCCAGGCGCTGTAAAAAGCACAACTCTTTTTTGACTCATTTCTCCTCCTTTTCTTTATTTTCATTTTTTAAATCTGTCTCTTTTTTTAAAACTTTTCCCCACATAAGCTTATATTTTCTTCTACAAAACTCAAGTTCTTCCTGACAAAGCTCAAGTTGTTTCTGAAGTCTCTCAAGCGTTTTTTTTTGAGTTTCATAATCTTCCTGAATTGAATAAATCGAATGTTTTAAAAAATCATTTTCCTCTTTTAGCGCTTCAATGGTTTCATCTTTGCTTATTAAAATTTTTTCATGAAGCATTAAAAGCATATTTATCGTTTTTTCTGCAATAGAATTTTCTTTTTCTATAATTTCAAGTTCCGGCAAAGGAACAAGGGACTTTGCCATTTGCTCTACTTCTATAAAAATTTTTCCATTCTGTTTTTTACAATTAAGTCTTTTTTCTTTGCAAAGTTTTAAAATCTCATTATTATTTTTACCAATAAGTTTAGAAAACTCATCAATACTAAGCCAGGTCTGCATTAATCAAGTCTTACTTCCACTTCTTTTGAATCAAGTTCAACTTTTTTAGCCTGTGCGATTCTGTCTTCTTCAAGTTTTGCTTTTAATTCATCATCACTGTTTGCTAAAATCTGAAGAGCAAGATAAGCCGCATTTTTCGCCCCGGCTTTGCCAACGGCAACAGTTGCAACAGGCATACCTCCTGGCATCTGAACAGTAGATAAAAGTGCATCAAGCCCGTCCATCATACCTGTAGGCATTGGAACCCCTATTACAGGCCTTGTAGTAAGACTTGCTACAACCCCGGCTAAATGAGCAGCCATCCCGGCTCCACAAATAAATACTTTAGCACCTCTCTCTTCTGCCTCTTTTACATAACTGTGAGTCCTATCCGGCGTTCTGTGAGCCGATGTTACTATAAGCTCATATGGAATTTGAAACTTTTCAAGTACTTTTGCAGCCTCTTTCATAACCTCATAATCACTCTTACTTCCCATTAAAATACTTATAAATCTCATTACTTCTCCTTATATCCCGTTTGGACTAAAATCCACTTTTTTTCTAAGAAAGGTTAAATACGGCAACTTACAAGGAAGTTTTATAGGATTTAAATTACCACTATGAACTGCATCAAGTTCTTTGCCGTTTTTTGTAACAATTTTATAAAACTTAAGCTTCCATTTGCCGTTGTCATTATAAATTTTACCTATTTCATTTTCACATTCTGAAATTTTAGCATTTTTTGGCGCTACAATCTCAACCTCATCTCCCGGAAAAGTTTTATATTTACACATAAACGTCTCTTCATCTTCATTCACAATTCCGCTAACCTGCCACTCCCCGTATGTTAAAGATGTTTCAAGGTTTTGGGTATCGTCTCTTTCATATGGTCTTTTTACAAGATACGCATCGGTTAAGCCTCTGTTTTTAGTAGTTAAAATCTCATCAAGATATTTCTTACAATCACATTTTCCGGTTTTTAAAAATTCATCAATAGCTTCGCGGTAAGCTTTTGTAATAACCCCTACATAATAAGGCGCCTTTGTACGCCCTTCTATTTTTAAACTGTCAATTGCACCGGATTTTAAAATTTCAGGAATATGTTCAATTAAACATAAATCTTTTGCATTCATAATATAAGTTCCATCACTATACTCTTCAAGTTTAAACATTTTACCGGTTTCTGGATTTTCGGCATATAAAACATAAGGATACCTACAATCGTTTGCACAACTGCCTTTGTTCGGGTTTCTTCCAAACTGAACGGCGCTTAAAAGACATCTTCCGGAATATGCAAAACACATAGCCCCATGCACAAAAATTTCAATTTCAATATCCGGAACTTTTTCTTTTATCTTTACTAAATCCTTTAAAGAACTCTCTCTTGCAGCAATTATCCTTTTTGCCCCAAGGTCCCTAAAAGCTTCATAATCCCAAGAATTTAAAGCATTTGCCTGGGTTGATACGTGAATATCAATCTCAGGTGCAATTTCTCTTGCTTTTTTCATAACGCCAATGGTAGATATTATCATAGCATCAACGCCTATTTCTTTTAATCTTTTAATATGCTCTTCAACTAAAGGAAGCTGGTTTTCAAAAGGAAAAGAATTTACCGTAGCATATACCTTAACCCCTCTTTTATGGGCATAATCCACAGCCTCTTTAAAAGTTTCATAATCAAACTCTTTTCCAGAGTGGCATCTAAGAGAAAAATGACTAACCCCTGCATATACAGCATCTGCTCCATACTCTATTGCTATTTTTAATTTTTCAAAATCTCCCGCCGGGGCTAATAGTTCTGGTCTTTTCATAATTTACACTCCAAACTGTTTAAGTAATTTTTCAATATCTTCATCACTTACAATCTCATCATTGTCTCCGTGGATATATTCAGCACTTTTTACCCTCTCTTCATCTGCAACTTTTCCTTCAAAAAGCTTGTTCATATATTTTATTAAAGCCCTCATAATATTAATAACTCTTTCTATTTTTTGTCTGTGGATATCTTGATACTGCATAATCTCAAGAGCGTTAAAAAGTCTCTCTTCCATCTCCTCAGAAACATTTAAAAGATTTTTTATTTTTTCAATTTCCTGTGTTAATTTTTCTACTTCATCAGAAAAAAGTTTTATATTAGGAAACTTTTTATAAAGCTTTTCAAAAATCTCTTTTTCGTGTTTTAAAACATCTAAAACTTCTTTAAAGCCCTGAGTTAATGTTTCAACATCTTCGGATATAGAAGAAATTATTTCTAATACTTCAGAAGCTTTTTCCTCACTCTCTTTTGTAACCTCATCAAGCTGGGCTACAACTTTATGCTTATCATCTGCTGGAGGAGGATATATTTCTTCTTTTTCTTCACTGCTTATAACATCATCTTGTGTTTTCTCTTCCCCCTCTAACAAAGCGTCAAGCTCTTCTTGTGTCATAGGCACCTCTTTTTTTAGTTTATTATATATAATTTCATCTAAAAAGGCAAAATATGGTAGATTTACACAATCACACACCTCTTTGCAACCACGCACAGGGAAAACCTCAGGAGTATATTAAAAATGCAATAAAAAAAGGGATTAAAATATACGGTTTTGCCGACCACGCTCCTATGGAATTTGATAAAAAATATAGAATGAGTTTTAATGATATGAAAAATTACGAAAACGAAATAAACTCATTAAAAAAACAATATAAAGACAAAATAAAAATTTTACTTGGATACGAAGTGGATTTTACCCCTACAAAATATCTTGATAAAAGAGTATTAACAGCAGATGTTGATTATTTAATAGGAAGTGTTCATTTTCTTGATAACTGGGGATTTGATAATCCTGAATTTATAAAAGAGTGGGAAGATAGAGATGTTGATGATGTTTATAAAGAGTATTTTGAGTACATAGAAAAAATGGCATCATCAAAACTCTTTCAGATAGTAGGACACATTGACCTTGTCAAAGTATTTGGTCACAAACCGAAAAAAAATATAAAAGACATTGCAAAAAACGCCATTAAAGCTATAAAAAAAGCCAATATGGCAGTTGAAATAAATACAGCAGGGCTAAGAAAACCTGTAAAAGAACTTTATCCATCGGATGAGCTACTTGAGATGATAATAGATGAAGGTATTGATATTACACTAAGCTCAGACGCCCACTCTCCTGAGCAAGTTGGCTTTGGATATGAAGTGGCTCTAGAGAAATTAAAAAAATTTTCAGTAAATAAACTTGTATATTTTGAAAAAAAACAAAAACATTATATTGATGTATAATTCCATCAAAAAAGGATAAAAATGATTTATTTAAGCCTTCTAATGGCTATTCGGTTTTTAGGGCTTTTTATTGTAATGCCTGTCCTTGCTATTTATGCGATGCATTTAGCAGGGGCTGATGAATTTAGTGTAGGGGTTGCACTTGGTGCTTATGCTTTGTCTCAGATATTTTTGCAAATTCCTTTTGGAAAACTTGCCGATAAATACGATAAAAAACTTATTTTGGTAGTCGGACTTTTCTTACTTTTTCTTGGAAGTTTGGTGTGTGCCTTTTCAACAAACATTTATATGCTCATTTTTGGAAGACTGCTTCAAGGAGCAGGAGCAATTGGAGGGGTTATTTTAGCTTATATTGCAGACCTTACAGATGAAAACACCCGTGCAAAAGCGTTTGCGAGAATGGGTCAGTTTATTGCGTTAAGCTTTGCTGTTTCTATGATACTTGGACCTACTATTGGTGCAAAATACGGAGTTGATAAACTCTTTTTATTAACCGCCTTTTTGGCTTTAGTTTCAATATGGATTGTTATAAAAAAAGTACCTCCAGCTCCAAAAATCGTTCATCATATGCCACAAAACACTTCTTTAAAAGATATTTTAAAACACAAAGAACTATTAAAACTATTCTTTTCAGGTTTTATGCAAAAAGGGCTTATGAGCGTATTTTTCCTTTTAATTCCTTTAATTTTTACAAAAATTTTCGGATGGGACAAAACTGAACTTTACAAAGTTTATATACCTGCCCTTGTCTTTGGATTTTTTGCACTTCCTATGGGAGCTATTTTGGCTGAAAAAAAAGGTAAAGGAAAATTTGTATTTATCTTATCGGCTGTTAGTATCACTTTGGCTTTAGTGCTTTTTTTAATAGGAGTTGAAATCAAAAACTACTTAGTAGCGTTAATTGGAGTAATTGCATTTTTCTTTGGATTCAATCTTCTTGAGCCTGTGCTTCAAAGCTTTGTCAGTAAAGTTGCTATGGCTCATCAAAAAGCGACAGCCCTTTCTACTTCAAACACAATCCAATACCTTGGAATTTTCTTAGGAGGCGCAGTTGCCGGATGGTTTTTAAACAAGGGAATGTTAAAAGAGTTTTTGATTTTTGCTACTTTTATAGGAATTTTGTGGATAATTGCCATTATAAAAATGAAACCTGTTAAAAAATTTAAAATAGTAGAATATGAAAACTTCGACAAAAACTTTATTGAAGAGCTTAAAACTGAAAAAAATGTATATGATTTTTATGAAAAAGACGGAAAATTAATAGTTAGATATTTTTAGGAACACTTTTTGCTGTGCCTTTTAAAAAGGCACGGCTTTGAGAATTTTAATACTGATTTTTTTTGCTGTAATATTAAACGCACAAAAGATAAAAGATGTAGCCTCTGTTGTTGGAGTTAGAGACAACCAGCTTATAGGATACGGACTTGTAGTAGGTCTTAACGGCAGTGGCGACAGTTCTTCAAAATTTACAAACCAAACCCTCTCAAACCTTCTTAAAAACGTAAATGTAAAACTTGACCCAAAAGACATAAAATCAAAAAACGTAGCGGCTGTAATGGTAACTGCAACACTCCCTCCATTTGCAAGGGAAGGAGACAAAATTGATGTAACAGTATCTTCAATAGGAGATGCAAAATCTCTTCAAGGGGGAGTTTTGCTTATAACTCCACTAAAAGGAGTTAATGGAAAAATCTACGCCCTTGCACAAGGTCCAATTACAATGGGCGGATTTAATCTAAAAGGCGGTAAAAAGCAAAAACATTTCACAACAACAGTTAAGGTATTAAACGGGGCTACAGTCGAAAGAGCAGTTGTATGGGATATTTACCATCAAAATTTTGCAACTTTATCATTAAAAAAAAGCGATTTTAAACTTGCAATAAACGTTCAAAAAACAATCAACTCATTTTTTAAACAAAAAGTGGCAATAGCAATAGACCCAAGAACCGTAAAACTTAAAAAACCAGAAAAGCTCTCTATGCCTGAATTTTTAGCTCAGATTGAAGATTTAAACGTAAATGTTCCAAAAGAGGCGATTATTGTAATTGATGAAAGAACAGGAACGGTTGTTGCTGGAAGTGATATAATGGTAGAACCTACGGTAATTATTTATGGAGATTTCACAATAAAAATTACAAAAAAAACAACTGTTTTAGAACTTACTCAAAATTTACAAAAAGTAAAAGCATCTCCACAGGATGTAATTGCTATACTTGAAAATTTAAGAGCGTCTAATGCCATTAATGCAAAACTTATAGTAAATTAAGGAGCAAAAATGAAAATAAACCTAAACACCTTTGAGACATCAAACTACAAAAATGAAAATCTAAAAAAACTAAAAGAGGTTTGCGACAAATTTGAAAGTGAAATTTTAAACTTTTATCTAAAAGAGGCAATGGATTCTAAAGAAAGCCTTTTTCCAAAATCTGCGGGAGAAAAGATTTACAAATCAATGTACCAAGAAAATCTATCTCAGGAAATAAGCGGAAATTTTGGATATTCAAAGCTTTTGTTTGATTATTTAAAACAAAAAATTTAAATGCCGATTTAGAGATAAAATCTCTATAAAAAGAAGGTAGATATGATAAGAAAAATTTCAACATCAACAAGTTTTGAAGCTATGCAGTTTAAAAAACCAAACATAAAAACTCAACAGACTCAGACAATATCAAGGGTTGAGGAGATAAAAAGAGCCATTAACAAAGGAGAATACAAAACAGATATTCAACAAACCGCAAAAGCTATGGCAAAGGCTCTTTTATAATCCTGAGCTTTAATTTAAAGGGGAAAAAATGTTAATACAAAAATTAAACCAAACAATTGCCATCTTAAACGAACTTATAAAAATAACAGATGAAGATATTAAAAATATAAAACAGGCAAAACACGAAGAAGTTTTTAAAAACACCAAATTAAAAGAAGAGCTTGCTAAAAATTTTTCTGTTTTAAAAAGTGAAATAGATTCAATACTTGTAGCAAGAAACAGACCAATAGAGAGTATTTTTTCACCTGAAGAAGAAATTTTGTTTAATGAATTCAAAGAAAAATTAAATATTTTTTATAAAAAACACAAACTATTTTCCCGCTTAGCTTTAAGCGTTGCAAATTTTTATAATACTTTAGTAAATAAAATAAAACAAGAAGAGCAAATAAGTTATACAGAAAAAGCCAATTTTAATTCAAATCTTTCTTTAAGGGCTTAAAATGGCAATTTCATCATCCCTCTCAACCGCCTTAAGCGGACTTAACGCTCATCAAACAGCAATTCAAACCACTTCAAACAACATATCAAACGCCTCAAACCCCGATTATGTAAGAGAAAGGGCTGTTTTTAATTCCCTGCCTGCAATTAACTCAATTCCAGGTGATATAGGCACAGGGGTTGAAATCAGCAAAATTTACAGAATTACCGATACATTTTTATTTAACAGATTATCCACAACCTCCACAACCTTTAAAAAATATGAAAATATGGAAAAATACTTAAAAGAAATTGCAACCTATTTTCCAGATGTTCAGGATGAAGGATTAGCCAAAGACATTGAAGAGTTTTTTAATGCATGGCAGACTCTATCTAACAATCCGAATGATTCAAGTGCAAAAGTGGTATTAGCCCAGGAATCCATAAAACTTAGCGACATTTTTCATCAGCTAACTCAAAAGCTAAAAGATATCCAAAAAAATATAAATAAAGATATAAAAGCTAAAACAGATGAAGCTAACAATATATTAAAACAGATAGCATCCTTAAACAAAGACATTACCAAAAACGAAGCTAATAACATCTCTTATGCAAATGAATTAAGAGACAAAAGAGACGCACTTGAGAAAAGATTAAAAGAAATTCTTGATGTAAAAATTTATAAAACCGATATAAGTTCATACAACGCACAAGGAGAAGAGAGTATAGACTATTCAAAAGGATATGAAATCACACTAGGAGGATATGTTTTACTTGAAGGTAATGATTATAAAGAGCTTCACTTAATAGACAATAAAGGAAATTATGATATCGGCATAAAAAAAGACAACTACTCTTTAGCAAATATAACAAAAAATATAGGGGGTGAAATAGGCGGTCTTTTAGAAATAAGAGGGTATGAATTTAATGAAGACGGAAGCTCTAAAGACGGAAATATAGGAGATATGCTTTCATCTTTAAATGCTTTAGCCGAAGGAATGATTAGAAATATAAACTCAATTTATTCATACTCAGCCCAAGAAAACGTCCAAACAGACTCTTTATACACTCCAATAAGCATTTCATCAAAACTTGCAAACACTCCGCTGCCTATTGTAGAAAAAAAACTAAAACATCCAGTAAATGACGGAATAATGACACTCTCTACATATGATGAAAAAGGGAATCACATAAAAGACATTTCAATAAACATCGATTCTACAAAAAGTATAAATGAAATCATTGATGATATAAACAGCTCTATTTATAACAACGACAATAATGCCAATTACGGAGCATATATTACAAACGGAGAAATCAAATTTGTAAAAGGAAGTTATGATAAAAACGGAAACTTCACCCCATCAACACCAACTCAGACATCTCCTAATATTTTAGTAAAAGATGACGGAAGTATGCTTTTTAGCGCTTTAGGGGAAATTGAATACATACCATTAAAACAGATAAATTCCACAGACCTGCCTATACCTTTGCAAAACGGAAGTTTTGATGTAGTTGCTTATGATGAGAATGGAAACATTTTAGCAAAAAGAACAATAAACATAAATATGGATTCAACAGACCCAAGATATTCAACAATACAGGGTATCATATCTCAAATAAACACCCCAAATATAGATGATAACAACGACAACAACTCAAATAACGACTTTGACGATTTATATAAAGCCTCAATAGCCGGAGGCAAATTTTCTTTAATTCAAAAAGAGGAAAATATTTACGTAGGTTTAGATGAAGACAGTGCAAATTTTGGAGGTGCTTTTGGAATTAACAAATTTTTAAACGGAACAGATGCTGCTACAATAAATTTAAGAAAAGATTTAAAAAAAGACCCAAGCAAAATACACGCAAACAAATCTCCGGCTCAAGGTGATAATGAAGTGGCAAATGCAATATTGCAGCTTCAAAGCAAAAAAATAACCTTTTACAAAGACAACCAGATTATAAACGATACAATTTTAGGTTTTTACCGACAAACAACTTCATCGCTTGCTATAAAAACCCAAAATATAAGTGAAAAAAAAGAAACAACTTCAACATTATTAACAAGCATTCAAAATCAATATTACGCAATAAGCGGTGTAAATATAGATGAAGAGCTAATTAATCTTGAAAAATTTCAAAGAGGTTATCAGGCAAATGCCAAAGTAATCACAACTATAAATCAAATGCTTGATGCCCTTTTTGGCATCAAGCAATAGGCTCATCATAATCAACTTGGATAATGTCTTCAAACAAATCCCAGTGAAAATGCATTACATCAATCTCAGCCACTCTTTCTAAATATTTTCCACCCTCTTCATTTACTCTTACTACATAAACTTCACCAATCATAGTATCTTTTGGATAAAAGTTACTTGCAACACACTCTATTCTCTCACCATCAACTTCTACAATTTTTGGAAGCATTAAATCGCAAAAAAAGTTATAAACAGGCTCATTAGGAGTATCTACATCACACGCTGTATATCCTACTTTTACCTCATCAATACTTGGATTTTCTTCATACTCAAAATAACCATCTCCGTTTCCCTGAAGTAAAAACAAAACATCTCCCTCTTCAAAATTTTCACTTATAAGCTCATCTACACTTTTATTTATATACTCAACATCCTCAAATGTATAAATTTCATCTTCTATTTCAATTTCAGCTGTATCTGGTACAACACCTATTAAATCTTCCGGCAAATCAACAGCCTCAGCTTCTCCTGCATCAATAAAACTCATCACTGCTTCTTGAAATTTTTCAAGTTCTTTTGCATCACTTAAATCATAGTTTTCAATATCTACAAGCGGAGTTAAATCATATACTTTTATTAAATTCGCCTCTCCTCTGATAACCATTTGCTTCTCCTTTTTTATATAATTATATCACAAAAGTTTATAAAAAGGGACTCAATGGATATAAAAGCGAAATTAGATGAATTAATAAAAAATAATATTTATGAAGTAAATGAACAAAAATTAGACCCAATAATGATTGCAAAAAAATATAATGATGAATATATTGCTCTAATTGCGGCACTTTTTGCATATGGAAACGTAAAAGCTATTCTTAAATTTTTAAACTCTTTAGATTTAGAAAATCTAAATTCTAACGGAGCATATTACAGGTTCCAGACAAAAGATGATGTAAGAGAGTTTTTAAATACAATAAAAAAAATGAAGGAAAAATATTCTTTAAACGAGCTTTTTTTAAAAGGATATAAAAAAACAAAAAATTCAATAGACGGAATAAGAGAAATTATAAAAACAATTTATTCACTAAGCAGCTATAATTCAAAAGGATATGAGTTTTTAATAGGGAAAATCCCTCTAAACAAAACTAAAGGAGTCAGCCCTTATAAAAGATGGAATATGTTTTTAAGATGGATGGTAAGAAAAGACTCTCTTGATTTAGGACTCTGGAAAGGAGTTGATAAAAAAGACTTAATAATACCCCTTGATACCCATACTCATAAAGTATCTTTAAATTTAGGTCTATTAAAAAGAAAAACGTATGATTTACAAGCGGCAATAGAACTTACTGAAAAATTAAAAGAGTTTGATAAAAACGACCCTTTAAAATATGACTTTGCACTTTATAGAATAGGTCAGATGAATATCAAGATGTAACACTTTGTGAACTACCCTGACTAAATCAGAGCCACACCAACCTACCAGCAAAGCTAGTGCCAAAGTCAGGGCTTCCTGTTTCAACGGTTGCCTTTTGGCACACCTCCACAGGCTCAACGGGCTGTTCCGTCCCTGATAATGCAAATTTTAGTATATTCTTTGCCGCATTTATATCTCTATCGTGAGTGGTATTGCAATAAGGACAAGTCCATTTTCT
>JAMOSM010000087.1 GCA_027063075.1 Nautiliaceae bacterium
ATATCAAGTTTTATTAAAGACAAATTAATTTTTTTTTCTTATCATTAAATAATATATTGTAACAACAGGAATAACAACATTTAAAACAGTTACAATTATCATTAAAATTCCAAGGTTTGAATAATCCTGAGGTATAACTACTTTTGCGTTTTCAACAATTTTTCTACTAACAGGAAAAATTTCATTTAGGTATTTTGTCAAAAGCCCTCCGGCAGTAAGAGCTAAATTCATAAGACTTGCCATCAGAGCAAACCACGTAGCCCTTTTTCCTTCAGGTGCGTAAATTGCGATAAGAGTTAAAAGCGGTATCATACTAAGCTGTGCAAAAGGAGATTCAAGCGCCGTATCAATAAGCGCTACGGTTTTAGGGTCAATTCCCAGGCTTTGAGGAATTCCGTAATAAAGAGCTATAATAGGTAAAAATAAAATCGTAGTAATTATGGTAAGCCACAAAAGCGTATAATGAGCTGGTTTTTTTGCAATAAAATCACTAAAAAGCCACATTCCAAGAATGGAAAGAATAGCACCAATCTGACTTAAAGTTCCAAAAAATGCTTTGCTAAATCCTAAAACGTCTATTTCCCACCACTGAAGTCCAGGTCCCACACTCGGCATTGCCCTATATACAAAAATAACTACAGCTGTTTTTATAATAAATTCCCTTGTTTTTTTTTCAATATCTTTTAAAATAAGGTTTATCATATAAACAATTACTAAGAAACTGACAATAAAGACGATTTCCTGAGAATATTTAAAAATAAACTGCAAAATCTTATTATGCCATTCTTGATACTGTCCGTATCCCATAACAATTACAAAAACGGCAAATAAAAGCCCTCCACATAAAATTTTACAGTTTATAGGACTTTTTTTGACATTTTCAAGTTTTATAATACTAACACCTACAACAGAAATTAAAGGTATAATTAAAGATATTTTAAAAATAGTCTCATAAGACAACACCTCAGCAAGCCATCCAGAAAGCCCTGCTACCATTACTCCCGCTAAAGATATTGAAAGACGCCCTAAAATCTGAACATATGCGAGTTCTTCTTGGACCTTCTCTTCAGGCTGTTCTCTATCAACCACTTCTGTACTCATTGCATCTGCTACCACATCTTGCAATACAAATCCAATTACTGTCAAAAGAGCTGAAATTATATAAACGTTTTCTTTTGAAGTAAATTTGACCCATTCGTAATCTCCTGCAAGACCTATTAAAAGTACAGTTCCAACTGCAATAAGCCCTGCTCCTATATAAACATAAATTCTTCTTTGAGAACCAAAGATTCTTACACTATCAACTAACTGCCCAAATACCATTTTAATAGTCCATGGGATGCTCAGCCAGACACCAAGACTTACAAGCGCAGCAGCTGAGAGTTTAAGTTCTTCTTTTACCCAGAATGTTTCAGCAACAGAACTTATACCGCTTGCACCATACGCAAAATAAATCATTAATAAAGGCAAATATTTTAATTTAAAATGTTTTATAGGATTTAAAAGAGAGTTTGTAATAGCTTTTTTAAAATCTATCATTTCTTTTTACCTTTAAATAAACAATAGTAACTATGCTTAAAACAATTAATGTTATTATTGTAATTTCTCTTACATATTTATGAATAAGCTCGCTGTTTTCACCTATAAAATATCCAAGAAACGCTAAAATACTAACCCAAATTCCCGCACCTAAAGCTGTAAAAATTGAAAATTTTAAAGGATGCATTTTAGCAAGGCCCGCTGGAAAAGAGATATACTGTCTAATGCCTGGAATAAGTCTTCCGTTGAATGTGGATATTTCTCCGTGACTCTTAAAAAAATTTTCAAGCTTTTCCAAATGATGTTCTTTTAAAAACTTTAAAAGCGCTTTTCTGCCCCACTTATATGCAATAATATAATTAAACCAAGCTCCAGCAATGCTTCCTGCTATTCCACTCAAAATTGCCAAAACAAGATTCATCTCTCCTTTGCTGGCAAGATAACCTGCTGGTACCATTACAACTTCACTTGGAAAAGGAAAAAAACTACTCTCTAGAAACATCATAATAAATATACCAATATACCCCAAAGCTCCAACGCTTTCAATTACAAAATCAACAATATCCCCCATTAGTGAGCCTTTAATTTTGTTGCAAAAAACAATCCAATTAAAAGCATAAAAACCGTAAAAACATATAAAACATTATACCCAAAGGCCCGTAGTATAAAACCTCCTGGAATTGCAAAAAACAGTCCAATTGATGTTAAATTGTTTTGAAGGGCTACATAAATTGGTCTTTTATCTTCCGGTGCTATTTCAAATAGTAGATTCATTCCGGCGATTTTAAATCCATCCATTGCAAATCCTATCAGAAAAAACACCAATGCATATTCCCAAGCACTTTTTGCAAAATATGCAACAATAAATGCTAAAATCATAGAAGTGTAAGAGAAAATAATAATTAATTTATATTTTGGAGCAAGTTTTTTCCATACAAGATTTCCAAGTAGAGCTCCTATCATCTGAACAGTAACAAATCCACCAACAAGCCATCCGGTAAGATGGATGGTTTTGTTTGCTTTCAAAATTACAAAAGGAAAAGCGAACAAAAATGAATAACTAAAAAGAATCGTTAATATCTGAATCTGAAGAGCTTTATCTTCTTTTAAAAATTTAAAAGCGTTTTTTAAAAACTCTATAAAACTTTTTTCTTTAATTCTTACATTTTCTTTTACAGGCTCTTTTATTGTAGAAAAAGCCCAAAGACCAATACCAAGTAAAATTGCACTAATTATAAAAAGATAAGCATAACTTTTTGGAGGTTCAAATGTCGCAAGCACCCATCCGGCAATTCCACCGCTTATAATTGAAGCAATTGCGGCAAAAAACTGTCTGTTTGCCATAGATTTTCCACGTTCTTTTTTATTAAAGATTTTTGCAATTATTTCACTAAAATATATACTTCCAAATCCAGCTGAAAAAGAGAAAATAAAAAGAAATATTCCAAAAAGCCAAAGTGTTAGTGTCGGGTTTTTATCACCTATTAATAAAATCACAACTCCTATTGCAAACCAAGATAAAAACCTTGCCAAAAAAACTCTTTTTAGATAAGGCATAACCTTTTTATAACTCTGTGCATAAAATGCCGCAAAAAGCTGAACGACAATTGCCCCTCCTCTAAGTAAAGAGGCAAAGACCCCAACCAAAATTACACTTTCACTAAAGTGATGCACAATTAAAGGTAAAATGGTAGATGGTTCGGCTATACTCATAGCAATTGCAAGAAAAAAGCCGTGAAGTATATTTTTTATATTGTTTTCTTTATAGTTTTTTGACAATTTTTATCCTTTCATAACTTATATCCAGCTTCTTTTAAAAATCTGCTTGCTTCATATTCCTGGTTTCTTATTCTATCTCTTTTTGCAAAAGCAAAATAGAGTTTATCTTTTGCACGTGTAACTGCTACATAAAAAAGACGTCTTTCTTCTTCAATTCCTCCTGCTGGTTTTGATAGCTTTATATTAGGAAATCTTCCCTCCATCATATCCACTATATAAACTTCCTTAAATTCAAGCCCTTTACTTGCATGGACAGTTAAAAGATTAACCCCCCTACCCTCACTCATTTCACTAGCTCCTAAAACCATAGCATTTAAGAACCTCTCAAGATCTGAATAGTTTTTAAGAAGATTTCCAAGAACTTTTACTTTATTGTTTATTTTTTCTTTTGCTTCTTCAAAACGTTCTTTATCTACAACTCCGTTTTTATCTTTTGAACGCTCTTTTGCAAGGGTTGATTTTATAACTTCAAACATTTTTGAATTAGCAAGCTCATTAAAAATAGACTGAGGATTCTTAAACCGCTTTACCTTTTTTAAAAACTGATAAAAATAATATAAAAACTCAGCCCCTTCAATTGAAAGTTTTGGATGTCTAAGAATTGGATTGCTTAAAAACTCCTCTTCAAATCCTAAATTTCTAAACCTGCTAACACTCCTAAGAGATATAAAATCATCAAAAAGTCCAAGCTGATAAGATGTTCGTTTATTAGTAAAAATTTTTTTTGAAGTATCGGGATTTAAAAAACCTTTTATAGCGTTGCCATTACCTAGTATGTTTAATGCTTCAAAAATATCACTTGCAATTGCACTCCCTATTCCCTTTGCATATTCAAAAATATGTATAAAGGCCATAATATCTTTTGGATTTATTAGGAAAGTTAAAATATCAAGTGTTACTTTAATTTCACGGGAATCAAAAAAACTAACCCCACCTTTTCTTTTACACTCAATTCCTTTTTCTCGAAGCATTGCCTCAATTGCATCTGCACTTGAATTATTTCTAAAAAGAACAGCTATTTCATCTTTTTTTGTAGTTGAGGTTAAGATTCTGCTTGCAATGTCTCTATATTCTTCAAATGTATCATTATAAATTAGCACCTTTGGATATTCACCGCTATAACCTCTTGTAACTTCAAGAGTTTTTGGGTAAATTCGAGGGTTGTTTTTTATAACCTTATTGGCAATATCCAGAATTTCACCATAACTTCTGTAATTTTTCTTTAGCGTATAAACCCTTGCGTTTTCATATCTTTTGTCAAACGTTGAAATAATACTTATATCAGCTCCGTTAAAAGCATAAATGCTTTGGTCATAATCTCCTACACAAAAAAGATTTTTTTTAACAGCTTCAATAAATTCATTTTGCAAGGGGTTGGTATCCTGATACTCATCAACAAGAACTTCTTTAAAAGGATTTTCAATACCGCTTTTTAAAGCATTTATCATTTCAATAAGAAGTGAGTTAAAATCTACTAAATTATGTTCTTTTTTTATTTTCTCATATTCATCAAAAATATCTTCATAAATAAGAGCATATTCAGCCTGGTTTGGAGCACGGGAAATTAACCACTCTTCAAAAGAGGAGGCATTTGAATTTAAAAAAAGAGAATAAATATCAAAAAGATAATTTGCACTGTAAGGTTTTTCCTCTATTCCAAGACGTGAAAAATCTCTTTTGTCGTATATTGATTTAAAAAGTATCTTTAAATCTTTTGGCTGTTTTAAAACTATGTTTTTGTTTAACTTTTTTAGCCATTTGTAACTTACAGAATGAAAAGTTCCTGCTTCTATATCTTTAGCATGAGGAAGTACTTTTGCAACTCTTTCTTTCATTTCAGCGGCAGCTTTGTTGGTAAAAGTCAAAAGCAAAATTTCCTGAGGTTTTAAACCTTCTTCTAAGAGATATGCAATTCTCCCAACAATTGTAGATGTTTTTCCTGTTCCCGCACTTGCTATTATAAGGTTATGTCCAAGAGGAGCCGTTGCAGCTTCAAGCTGTTCTTTGTTTAATTTACTAAGAGGCAAATTCCACCTTTTTTTGGTGGAATTGTAACATTATTCTTTTATAAAATCCTTAAGTTTTCCATATCCGTACTCATCTAAAACAACCTGAGCTAAGGTATTGTTTTTAGGGTTCAAAAGAATTGGAGCCTTAAAATTTACTATCGATTCAGTAAATGGTTCTTTTTTTATTAAATTGCAATATACAAACGGGGGATTGTTTTCACTGATATCTAATAAAACTTTTACATCTGCAGGTATTTCAAAAGAGTAATCCGGAATCAAAGCAAAAGGGTTTATAAGGGTAAATACATAATCCCCTATTTGTAAAACAGCAAAATTTTCATCAATTTGTTTAAAATTTGCATTATTGATATTTTCAAAGCCCGGGATTGGTTTTTTAATGATATACATTTTTTCTCCTTTTTTTACTCATAAGCAAAAACTATTCCTTTTCATAAAAAGGTTTATACCATTTTAAAAGCAGAGGAACAGAAATATTAAGTAAAAAGGTTGTAAACATTAAAGTATAAAATTCCTCTTTTGTGATAAGGTGATTTTGTACATATGCGATATTTATTACAATAAATGCGAGCTCAGCCCTCCCTAACATACCAAAACCTATCAACACACTGTCCTTATTTGAATACCCTCCTGTATATTTAGCTGCAAATGCGGCCGAGAGGACTTGAAAAACTAAAACTGTTATAAAAAGTGTAAGAGTTGGAAAAATAACATCTTTTAATATTCCTAAATCAAAAATTATTTTACTTCCAAGTAAAATAAAAAATACCGGTCCAAAAACAGTAAATGCCATTGTATTTGTTATTTTCTCTATTTCTTTAGTTCTGTTATAATTACCCACCTCAAAATATTCGGCTTTTAAAATAAGCCCGGCAAAATATGCTCCAATTGCCGGATGAAATCCTAAAATATGTGCAACGTCGCCAAACATAAACACTAAGATAAAAACTCCTAAAACCGCATAATTTCCCCTATCCACCATAAAAAGATATCTAATTCCTTTTTTATGAGGTACAATAAATTTCCCTACTAAATAAACAAAACCAAAAAATGCCAATACATCGAAAAAGGTAGCTTGAAGTTTATCAAAATCTATATTAAACTCTCCGCTTGAGTTATTTAAAATAATTGGAAGCAAAACAGCAAGCCCTATTAAACTTAGAACGTCATCTACAACTGCACTTGTCATAATACCCGTGGCAGCTGGAGTCTTTTCAAGTCCTAAGGATTTAAGACTTACCATTGTAAGTGAAACTGCAGTAGCAGTCATTGTAAGTCCCCAAATCATTGCCGATGTTGTTGAAAAACCAAAAAGCTTAGCACTGAAAAAACCTGCTAAAAATGGAAAAATTGCTCCAATTACAGCAATTCCCCACGCTTTTTTTAATCCTCTTAAAAAATCATTTAAATTCTCTTCAAAACCTAAGGCAAACATAACTAAAATGATACCAATTTCTCCTAAAAACTCTATTCTTTCATCTTCCGGCAAAAGTCCTATATTACCAAGAAAAGCTCCAAGTATTATGTACCATAAAACATCTACAGTGTTTGTTTTTTTAGCTAGTATCTTTGCTAAAAAAATAGATAAAAATAAAATAAACATTTCTGTCCATATATAATGCATTATTTTTCCTTTATTTCAGTTCCTATTCCTTCGCTTGTAAGAAGTTCGAGTAAGATTGAATGTTCTATTCTTCCATCTATAATGTGAGCTTTTTCAACCCCTCTTCTTACGGCGCTTAAAGCCGCATCAACTTTTGGAATCATTCCTCCTGCAATAACTCCTCTTTTTTTAAGTTCTTCTATTTCTTTTGCAGTTAATGAACTTATCAGTTTTTGATTTTCATCAAGTACGCCTGCTGTATCGGTCAAAAACACCACTCTTTTAGCCCCTATTGCTGCGGCTATTTCACTTGCGGCGGTATCTGCATTTATGTTGAATCCTGGGTGGGTTGGAGAATCTCCGGCTGCAATAGGTGCAATTACAGGTATTAAATTTTCACTTAGAAGTTTATTTATAAAAACTCCATCAACCGAGGTTATTTTTCCTGTATATCCAACGAGAGATGTAGCTTTCATAAACGCCATATCTTTTCCGTTTATACCTATAGCCTTTGCTCCGTGTTGATTTAACATATTTACTATTTCTTTGTTTATCTCTCCGCTTAAGACCATCTCAGCTATTTTTATTGACTCTTGTGTAGTTACCCTGACTCCGTCTTTAAATTCTGTTTTTACATTTAAGGCGTTTAAAATTTCTGTAATTCTCTTACCTCCTCCATGAACAATTACAGGTTTTATTCCTACCATATAAAGCATTAAAATGTCTATTGCAAAACTTTCTTTTAATTTTTCATCAATTTGAGCACTTCCTCCGTACTTTATAACTATGGTTTTTCCATAAAATTTTCTTATGAATGGTAATGAGTCTAATAGTGTTTTTACGGTTTGGATTTTTTTTTGC
The DNA here is from genome assembly GCA_027063075.1 of Nautiliaceae bacterium. Taxonomy (GTDB): domain Bacteria; phylum Campylobacterota; class Campylobacteria; order Campylobacterales; family Nautiliaceae; genus Caminibacter. The sequence continues at coordinate 7,810 of JAMOSM010000087.1, forward strand.
ATTTTTTCCCTTTTTTTATTTTTTTAAAATCAACGTAGTATTTTTTTTTATTTATAAACATAAGGTATCTTGTCTTCAATCCCCGCTTTTTCAAAGCCTTTTAGTCTTAACCTGCAGCTGTCACAAACACCGCAAGCTTTTTCTTCCTCCTTATAACAGCTCCATGTAAGCTCAAGCGGCACTCCTACCTCAACTGCTTTTTTCACAATATCCTCTTTTTTTAAATGAATAAGAGGTGTTTTAATTTTTATATTTGTTTCAGGTTTTGTTCCGGCATTAATAGCTTTTTGCATATAATTTATAAAATCTTCTCTGCAATCAGGATACCCACTGCTATCTTCTTCCACAACTCCTATATAAATAGCCTCAGCTTTTTCCTTTTCTGCAACTGCTGCGGCAATTGATAAAAAAATTCCATTTCTAAAAGGAACATAAGTCACAGGAATACCAGGTTTTATTCCATCAGTTGGTACTTCAATACTCTTATCAACAAGAGCACTTGCTCCAATTTGTTTAAAAAAAGGAATATCTATAATGTATCTTTTATTTTGTGGAATATTTAGAAAATCACAAATGTCATTAAATGATTTTAACTCCCTACTCTCCGTTCTTTGTCCGTAATTAAAATGAATAGGAACTATTTCATAACTTTCTTTTTTAGCAATAAACGCTGCAGTGGTCGAATCCATTCCACCGCTTAAAATTACAACTGCTTTTTTCATTTAATGCCTTCATGTATAATTTTTTGTATAATTTTACTAAAAAGGGAATGAAAATGATAGATTTTGAAAACAGAAGCGATTTTGAATTTGACATATCTATACTAAAAGAAATTTATGAATATTTAACAAATAAAGATATAGAATTAATTTTAACTACTGATGAAGAGATAAGAACGTTAAATAGAACTTATAGAAATAAAGACAAAGCAACTGATGTTTTAAGTTTTCCACTTGAAGAAATGCCAGGAATGCCACTTGGAAGTATTATAATCTCAGTAGATACAGCACAAAAAATGGCAAATGAGCTTGGACATTCAATAGAAGATGAAATAAAACTCCTTTTTATTCACGGGTTACTTCATCTACTTGGATATGACCATGAAATTGATAACGGAGAGATGAGAGAAAAAGAAGCTGAGGTTATCAAAAAGTTTAATTTACCAGATAGTTTAATTATTAGAAATGCTTAGTTTTATATTTGGTTTTATCTGTCATTTTGGAATTATCCTTTTTTGATGTTTAATAGGTATGCTTCAAATTGGGGAAAAATTACTTTAGGAAATTCGTTAGGAGGAGAAGTTTTAGCTTATGGCTTTTTTATTTTAATGGCTTCTTTTATTTTTTTCTTTGATATTTGACTTAGTAATTTTATGGAATTTAGTAAAAAATAAAATTCAAAAAGAACTTGGGATAATCTATTTTCTATGGACCTTTTTGACATATACTGTTTTAGTTTTAGGAGCGGATAACAAAAAATTTTTGCTGTATATGTTAAGAAGTGTTTGTACCCCTTAATTTATAAAGTTTTTTCCTCTCTCGGCTGCTTGGAATTTTAAGAGACTCTCTATATTTAGTAATGGTTCGTCTGACAAGTTTTAAATTATATTTTTGATTTACAATCTTACAAATTTTTTCGTCACTTAAAGGTTTTGATTTATCTTCATTTTTAATAATATTTTTTATCTCCTCTTTTATCTGATTAGCAGAAATTTCTTCATCAAGGGCTGTTGAGAAAAAGCTCTTAAGAGGAATTATTCCCCTATCACACAAAAGATACTTATTTGCAATAGCACGGCTTATGGTAGAGGGTGCAAAATCAAGCTCATCTGCAATGTCTTTTATCCTAAGAGGCTTTATCACCCCCCCTAAAAAAAATTCATACTGCAGTTCAACTATCATAAGAGATATCTTCTTTAAAGTAGCTTTTCTCATCTCAAGTGCATCTACTAAGCTTCTTGCTTCTTTTAATTTTTCTTTAGAAAAATCATCATTATAAGCTTCTTTTATAAATATTTCAGGATAAAATTCTTCATTAAGCTTTATTTCTATTTCATTGTCTCTGTTGATTATAATAATTTCTGGAATAATTTCTTGTGAAGTTATATAATCAATTGTAGGAGTTATCTTAAACTTCTTTATGATTTCAATAGCTTTACTAAATCTTTTATCATTAAGGTATTTTTCAATATTTTCTAAATCTAAAATAATGGTTTTTACAAAAGAATACATCTCATCATCTAAATTGAGATTTTCAAGCTGAAATAAAAAAGCTTCTTTAATATCCTTTGCCCCAACTCCAGAAGGTGAAAGATATGCAAATCTTTTTCTTATTTTTTTAATATCTTCTTCTTTACATCCAACAATTTGTGCTATTTCTTTTTCATCCCCTTCAAAATAACCATCAGGAGTAATCTCTTCTGCAATTAAATGAGCTATAAAGCGAGATTTTTGAGTAGGAAAATAGCGAGAGTTATCAATTTGCTCAAGCAGTTCTTCATAAAAGCTTTTTTTAAAAATACTAAGAGCTTCAATTTCATCAGTTATAGCATTTTTCAAATTGGTAAAAGTAACAAATTTTTTATTCCTAATTTCTATTAAAGGATTCTCAAAAGAGATTTCTTTTAAAAGATCATTAAGTTCATCTATTCCGGCTTTTAAAATGGGTAAAAATCCTATCAGTTTTGTAGAAAGTTTATTAGCTAGCCTTGTTTTTAATTTCATAACTTAAAATCTTCTCCTAAATAAGACTTTCTAACTTCAGGGTGAGATACAATAAACTCAGGGGAGCCTTCTGTTAAAATAGCACCACTTTTTAATACATAAGCTCTGTCGCAAATTGAAAGAGTTTCTCTTACATTGTGGTCTGTAATAATAACCCCTATACCCTCTTTACTCAAAAATTTAACAAGTTCTTTTATATCATTTACATTTACAGGGTCAACTCCAGCAAAAGGTTCATCTAAAAACAGAAACTTAGGTTCAGGCACTAAAGCTCTTGCTATCTCAACTCTTCTTCTCTCTCCTCCGCTTAAGTTTATACCTTTTCTTTTTCTTATGGGCTCAATATTAAACTTTTCAAGCAAATCTTCAACTATCTTTTCTTTTTCTTCTCCTTTATAATATTCCTCTGCTACAATATAAAGATTATCTTCTACGCTTAAGTCTCTAAAAATAGAACTTTCTTGTGGTAAATATCCAATACCAAGTCTTGCTTTTTTATGAAGCGGATAATTTGTAATAACTTTATTATCAAGTAAAACTTCTCCTTCATCAGGAGTCAAAAGTCCGCATATAAGATAAAAAGTAGTTGTTTTTCCAGCTCCGTTTGGTCCTAATAGCCCAACTACCTCTCCGGAATTTACTTCTATTGAAACACCTTTTATAATTAAAGTTTTTTTAAAAGATTTTTTTAAATTTTTAGCTTCTAATTTTGACAACGTATAATCCTTTTATTATCTTTAAGTTCAATTTCTACTATCAGATAATCAGCACCATATTCTTTTAAAATATTTTCAAGCCCTTCACCCCACTCTATAAAATGATACCCTTTTTTTGCCAGTTCATCAAACATTCCAAGCGCTAAAAATTCATCAACACCTTTATTATATAAATCATAATGATAAACTTTTTCATCATAGACATTTTGAATGGCAAACGTCGGGGAGGTAACTTCATTTTTTATATTAAGGTCTTTTACGAATTCTTTAACAAGGGTTGTTTTCCGGCTCCTAAAGTTCCTTTTAAAATAATTATATT
>JAMOSM010000088.1 GCA_027063075.1 Nautiliaceae bacterium
GCTACTGATATAATAAACAAAGCTTATCAATGTTTAGAGCCTGATTGTAATAGAGTATATACGACTATAAAAATGGATATTAGAAAAAATAAAAAAAACAGAATGAAACAAAAAATTGAATCAATAAAAAGTAAAATCGGAGAAGTAAATGGATAGGCTTTATGCTCCGTGGAGAAGGGAGTATCATACAAAAAAGCAAGAAGGCTGTGTGTTTTGCAACATTGCCTCTTCGCCGGAATTTGATGAAGAAAATCAAGTGTTTTACAGAGACGATAAATGTTTTTTTGTAATGAATAGGTTTCCTTATAATCCAGGGCATTTTATGATTATTCCCGTGCGTCATGTCAGTGAGTATGAAGATTTAAAAGAAGATGAAGTCTGTCATATCTCTAAAATGGCTCAAAAGGGGTGTAAGATTTTAAAAGATTTCGGGGCTGATGGAATTAATATGGGATGGAATTTGGGCTTTGACGCAGGAGCCGGGATACCCGGACATATTCATTTGCATCTTGTGCCAAGGTTTAAAAGAGATACGAATATGATGACTACTGTTTTTAATACCAGAGTTTATAGTGCCGATTTTAATAAAATATATGAAAAGATAAAGAAGATCTCAAAAAATTATTTATAGTTTTTATAAGGAAATAATTGTGATTGCAAAAGTTTTTAAAAGTACTGAAAATTCTTTATTGTTTGCGCTTGAAAATTTAAAAAAAGAGATAGAAAAAGAGTTTAATGATTTTGATTTTCTGTTTTTTTCTATCCATTCAAAGTATGATTATAATGATATTAACTACTATATAAAAAAAGTTTTTAAAAATGCTAATTATGTTGCATTTAATGGTATTGATGCTTTTGTAGATAATTCAATAGTAGAAGGGGTTAGTTGCTGTGTTATAAAATTTGTTAAAAATGGAAAAATTTCTACTTTTTTTATAGAAGATGTCTCTTTTGAAAATTCTTTAACACAAACAGCTGATTATTTAAATGAAAATAAAAATAAGTTACATATTATGATAGGAAGTATTGGCAGTAATAAAATTAAAATGGGTGATTTTATTGAAAAGCTTTCTTTAAAACTTAATTATCAGCCTGTAAATAATATTATCGGAGGAATTTCTTCTGGAATTATTAATGATAATGAAGCAATTGTTTATCAATATATTGATAACAAAATAATTAAAAACGGTTTTGTAATTTTATCATTTGAAAATGTTTCGTATGAAATAGGAATATCTCTTGGATTTAAACCTTATGGAATTACTTATGAGGTAAAAAAAGCAGATAATTATAAAATCTATTCAGTAGATGATGGCAAAAAATTTTCTGATGTTATTAGAAATTTTATGAAGAAGATTGATAACAAAGATATAAGGTATTTATGGTATACGCCAATTTATCTTTTAGATGAAACTGATGGGTATGTTGCTACAATAAGAACAATTAAAGATGTAAAAGAAGAGTATGTTGAATTTTTCGGTCCTGTAAAAAGGCATCAAAAATTTAAATTTTCATTTGGAGATGCCGAAATTCTTTTAGAAGAAGATAAAAGAAATGCTTTAGATTTAAAAGAGAAAATGCCTTATCCGGAGCTTATTTTTAATTTTTCCTGTATAGCAAGACAATATGTTTTAGAAGATAAACAAAGAGAAGAAATAGAGCTTTATACTTCTATTTTAAATGCACATTTGTTTGGTTTTTTTACTTTTGGAGAAATTGGTCCTGATAAAAATTTCAAAAAATTAAAGCT
>JAMOSM010000089.1 GCA_027063075.1 Nautiliaceae bacterium
GGACTGAGAGACTTGCTATGTATCTTCAGGGTGTGGATAACGTATACGATATTAAATGGAACGAAAACACAACTTACGGGGATATGCATAAAAGAAGCGAATTTGAGTTTTCTAAATACAATTTTGAGATTGCAGATACTAAAATGCTTTTTAGATGGTTTGAAGATAGCAGAAATGAAGCAAAAAGGTGTATTGAGGCAAAACTTCCACTTCCGGCTTATGATTATACAATTTTTGCGAGTCATATTTTTAATGTTCTTGATGCAAGAAAAGCGATTTCACAGACAGAAAGACAAAACTATATCTTAAAAATCCGCGAGCTTGCAAAAGCGGTGGCAGAGCTTTATGTTGAAATTCACAATGGAGAAAAAAGTGAAAGTTAGAACAGTTTATGATATTTTAAATGAAATAAGCCCATTTGAATATCAAGAAGAATGGGATAACAGCGGTTTGAATGTGGGGGATTACAACCAGGATATTGAAAAAATTTATATCTCTTTGGATATAGATGACGGGGTTATAGAAGAGATAGAGCCAAATTCTTTGCTAATAACTCATCATCCGCTGATTTTCAGGGGAATAAAAAAAGTAATTCCAAATAGGTTTTCAACAAAATATTTAATTTCTTTAATTCAGAAAAACTGTGCTTTGATTGCGATGCATACAAATTTTGACAAAACCCATCTTAACCACTATTTTGCCACAAAGGTTTTAGGACTTGAAGGTGATGAAGAGGAGTTTGTTTTTTACAGTGATGTGTTTATGGATTTTGATGAGCTTGTAAAGCTGGTAAAAGAAAAAATGGATTTAAATATCTTAAAAGTTGTAAAAGCAAACGATTTTGTAAAAAAGGTGGCTGTTACCACAGGGGCCGGAATGAGTCTTTTAGATAATATAAAGGCTGATTGTTTCTTAACGGGCGATATAAAATATCATGAAGCTATGGATGCAAAATCAAGGGGAATTTCTTTAATTGACATAGGTCATTATGAGAGTGAGAAATATTTTGTGGATGCTTTAAAAGATGCTCTTAGAGATGTGGAAATAGAGATTATAAAAACAAACTCTAAAAACCCTTTTAGCTTAATTTGATATAATTTCAATAAAAAAGGCTAGGAATGAATAAATTTTTAAAAGAGCTGATTGAACTGAATAGATTAGAGAGAAAATTAAAAGAGCTTGAGCCTGTAGAAGCGAGTATTAAAGCGCCTCTTTTAAAGCTTGAAAATCAAAAAAAATCTCTTGAAGAGAGACTTGAAAAGCTTGAGGATGAAATTAAAAACCTTAAACTTAAAAAAAGCAAAAATGAACTTTTAATTGCGGAACTTAAAGATAAATTAAAAGATATTGAAGAAAAACAAAACAAAGTAAAAACAGAAAAAGAGTTTAAAGCGCTTCAGATTGAAGAAGAGCTTGCGCGTGAGCAAATTGAAGCGGCAAATGATGAAATTGCAAGGTTTGAAAAAATAATTGAGCAAAAAGAGGAAGAAAAAAAAGAGCTTTTAAAAGATATTGAAAAAATTGATGCCGATATTACAATTACAAAAATGGATGTTGATAAGAAACTTGAAGTTGTGGAAAAACAAAAAGAGGAAATTTATAAAAAAAGAGAAGATTTAATTAAAAATATGAATCCTCAAATTTACAGATTTTATGAAAAAATCAAAAGATGGGCTGGAATTACGGCGGTAACGCCTATTAAAAAGCAGGCTTGCACGGGATGTAATATGAAAATAAATGACAAAATTTATTCAGAAGTTTTAAAAGGTGAAGAAATAGTTAGTTGTCCTCATTGCGGAAGAGTTTTATATATTGAGGAAGAAGACAAAATTCAAGAGTAATGACGTTTTTTTATTATTTTTTTGCACTTTTTATTTATTTTATTTCTCTTCCTTTTTTGATTTTTTTATTTTTTAAAAAAAAATATCACCGCTCAGTTCCTGCACGTTTTTTCCTTTATAAAAACCCTCCTTTTTCAAAAAAAGATTACCATTTTCACGCCTGTTCGTTTGGAGAGGTTAGAGCTTTAAAACCTCTTTTTGAAGTTTTTAAAAATCCAAATATTTCCGTAATTACCCAAACAGGATTTAATGAAGCAAAAAAATACGGGGATGTGAGGTTTTTGCCTTATGAGATATTTTTGCCTTTTTGGTTTAGGGAGTGTAAAAGTCTTGTTGTAATGGAGGCTGAGCTTTGGTATATGCTTTTTTTAATGGGAAAAAAAAGGTGTAATAAGACTGTTTTGCTTAATGCCAGAGTTTCTGATAGAAGTTATAAAAGGTATCTTAAATTCAGGTGGTTTTACAAGCATATTTTTAAAAACATAGATATTGTTTTAGCCCAGAGTGAAACTGATAAAAAAAGACTTATTGAACTTGGTGCAAAAAATGTTGAGGTTGTAGGAAATATTAAAACTTACTTCAATCCTCTCATTACAAAAAAATATAAAAAAGTAAAACCTCTTATTGTGATTGCCTCAACCCACGATAAAGAAGAAGAACTTATTTTAAAAAATCTTGATTTTAACGGATATCAGATTGTAATAGCTCCAAGACATCCCGAGAGGTTTTTAGAAGTAGAGAAATTTTTAAAAAAATTTTCAAAAGAGAGAAAAAAAAGTTTTTCAAAACTGAGTGAAATAGATGAAAATCTGCAAACCGACATTATTTTAGACGATAAGTTAGGAGAACTTATAAATCTGTACTCTATAGCCGATATGGTGATACTTGGAGGAAGTTTTGTAGATAATGTAGGCGGACATAATCCAATAGAAGCCGCGTTTTTTAACGTGCCAATTATCAGCGGGAAATATTTTTTTAATCAGCACGCTCTTTATAAAGAAGTTGAAGGGATTGAGATTACATCTTTAAAAGATTTAAATAATACTTTAAAAAAAGTGAAACCCACTTTTATTAAAAATAAAGTGAATTTAAATAAAATTGTAGATTTTATAAGGAGAGACAGTGGTGTATGAAATAAAAAAAAATAGAGTAATTTTAAATATTAAAGCTCAACCCAACTCTTCAAAAAATAAAATTGCCGGAATTTATGGGGATGCAATTAAGATTAACATAAAAGCCCCGGCGGTTGAGGGTGCGGCGAATAAAGAGCTTATAAAATTTATTTCTAAAACTTTTAAAATTCCAAAAAGTGAAATTGAAATAAAAGGTGAGACAAGCAAAAATAAAAAGCTTATTTTACCTATTAATGATAGGGTAAAAGAGTTTATAGAGACTTTAAATTAATACCGAATTTTTTATTTAATTTTAAAAGGCAAAAAATGACAAACAGCGAAATTGCAAAACTTTTGGCAAGAACTGCAGATTTACTTGAAATAAAAGGGGAAAATCCTTTTAAAGTCAGGGCTTACAGAAATGCGGCAAGGATAGTTGAAAATTCAAGCAAAGATTTTGAAAAGCTTGTAAAAGATGGGTTTGATTTAACAAGGCTTCCTGGAATTGGAAAAGATTTGAGCGAATATATAAAAGAGATTGTTTTAACAGGTAAATTTTCAAAACTTGAAGAGTTAAAAAAAGAGCTTCCATCAGGGCTTTTAGAGATGTTAAGCATTGAGGGGCTTGGTCCAAAGAGGATAAAGCAGATTTATGATGCTTTTCATATAGCTTCACTTAGTGAGCTTAAAAAGTATGCAGAAAACGGAGAACTTGCAAAGCTAAAAGGTTTTGGTCCAAAGCTTATTGACAGGATTTTAAAAGGGGTTAAGCAATTAAAAAAGGCTGGGGTGAGATTTTTATGGGCTGAGGTTGAGAGTGTGGCAAATGAGTTAAAAGAGTATCTTTTAAAATTTGAAGGTGTTGAAGTTGTAGAAATTGCAGGGAGTTTTAGAAGAAAAAAAGAGAGCGTGGGGGATTTGGATGTTTTAGTAATTGCAAAAGACTATGGGAAAGTTAGCGAATATTTTGTTAAATTTCCAAAGGTAAAAGAGGTTCACTCAGCCGGGCTTACTCGCTCAACCGTATTCTTGGAAAATTCTCTTCAAGTCGATTTAAGGGCTGTAAGTCGTGAGAGTTACGGGGCTGCACTTCACTATTTTACAGGAAATAAGGCTCATAATATTGAGATAAGAAAAATAGCTATTGAAAAAGGGCTTAAAGTTAATGAGTATGGGGTTTATAGGGGTGAAAAAAAAATAGCCGGAAGAACAGAGGAGGAGGTTTATGAGGCTGTTGGACTTTGTTATATAGAACCGGAACTCAGAGAAAACAGGGGGGAGATTGAGGCTTGTTTGGAAAAAAGACTTCCAAATTTAATAGAGTTAAAAGATATTAAAGGTGATTTGCATATGCATACAACTTACAGCGACGGTGCTGATAGTATAGAAGAGATGGTAAAAAAAGCGATTGAAAGGGGGTATGAGTATATTGCAATTACAGACCACTCAAAAAGACTCTTAGTTGCTAACGGCCTTGATGAAAAAAGGCTTTTAGAGCAGCTTGATGAGATTGAGAAATTAAGGGAAAAATACCCTCAGATAAAAATTTTAAAAGGAGCTGAGGTTGATATTTTAGAAGACGGAAGTCTTGATTTTGATGATGAAATTTTAAATAGGCTTGATGTTGTAATAGGGGCAATTCATTATAAATTTAACCTCTCAAAAGAAGCCCAGACTAAACGTATCTTAAAAGCATTTGAAAAAATAGATATTTTAGCCCACCCTCAAAACAGGCTTATTAATAAAAGAGAGGGAATTGAGGCTGAATGGGATGAGGTATTTAAAAAAGCAAAAGAGATGGGAGTTGTTTTAGAGATAAATTCTCAGCCTGATAGGCTTGATTTAAGTGACATTTTGGCAAAAAAGGCAAAAGAAATTGGATGTAAATTTGCCATAAATTCAGATGCACATAATGCAAAGATGCTTGAGTTTGTAAAATACGGAATTAATCAGGCAAGAAGAGGGTGGATTGAAAAAGAGGATGTAATTAATGCTTTAGGATTTAATGATTTTATTAAAATCTTTTTCAAACAGAAATAAATCTCTTTTTATTTTTTTTATCGCTTTGTCAATATTTTCTAAACTGTTTTTATGGGCTAAACCGTAAATATTAAATAAAATATGATAAAAGCTTCCTTTAAGAAGGGCTGCTATAGGAGGATTTTTTTCTTCTAATGTTTTAAGGGAATCTTCTATAAAATCTATTCTTCCTATTAATTCTTTTTTGTTTTTGAGCCTTTTAATATTTAAGGATTTAGAAAAAGCTTTTATTATAGGGTTTAAGTTCAGGTTTTTTTCTTTTCTCTGAGTGAAAGTGAAATGAGAGACTATTTTTTCAATAATCTTTTTTTTGTCTATTTTAGGTAAATTTTTATCTTTTAAGGGAATTGAGCCTTTTATTTTTACTCCGTCACTTAAGTTATATACTTTTAGATTTTTAAATTTAATGACCCTTTCAATATTTCTTTTAGATGTTAAAAACAAAGAGTCTGTATAAATATCGTCACTGAAATTTCCCTCTATTTTTATTCCGTTTTTTGATGTGTCCTTTAAAGAATCATAAAAACTTCCCTGTGCGTGTTTTTTTTCGTTTAGTCTAAAGCCTAAATCCATTCCGCAAAGGTAAATTTCGTTGCTAAAACTTGCTCCAAATGCAAATCCTGCATTTCCTACAATAGGAGAGCTTCCTATAAGCTGAGGATAAAAATATGAAAAAGAGAATCCCTCCCTTGCATACATTAAAGTTTTTTTTGCCATTTCAAAAACTTCTTCTCTAACAACGCTTGCACCTACAAAATACCCGTTATAATCTGGTAAAACATCTTTTAATGCTTCAATTAAAGTTGGTATTCTCTCTTGTTCTATATGAAAATCACTCTCAATACCCGCTTTCATTAAAGGTTTTAATGCCGTTCCGACTGAAATTAAAATCATCGAGTCTTTATTTTTTTTAATAAAGTCCAAATTTTTCTCTAAACTTTTTCCATTCGCTATAATACACACAGGAGTGTTTATATTTTCGGCAGATGATAAAAGAGGGTATTTTGTTATGTTTTTAAGGTGGTTTTTTACACCTTTTATTTCATCTTCATATGTTCCCCATCCCCTTAAAGCAGACGCTTTTACCTGTTGAAATTTAGCTTTTGCATCTTCTATTAAAGGATGGTTGTATGCAGTATAATAAAAATTTACCAAACTTGAGGTTATTGTTCTTTCATAATAAAACTTTTCTATTGCTTCATATTCAACTTTTCCATTTACCCATAAAAAAAATCTGTTTTGAAGCTTTTCATATATATATTCATAATCTACAAAATAGAGACTTATTGCAAAAAATTCCGGGTTAGGCTCATATACAAAAAGTGAGTGAAAATCAAAATACCTTACTAATATCTCTAAATGTTTTCCTCCAAGGAGTCCAAAAAGCACAGTTGTAGGATAGATGTTTGAATCTAAACGCAGTGAAAATCCATATGAATCTGCATACTGAATGAGTTTGTTGATTATTCTGCCTGTTATAAAAAATTCCTCTTCTGACCACCATGAATCGAATGTAGAATAGAGTACGTGGGGTTCAAAATTGTTTACTAAGCTAAAAGAATCATAATGAATATTGTTAGGATATATTTTATTTCCGTTTTTGTCATAAATGTTGTGTTCTTTTAAAACAAAATTTCTTTCTTTTATGTTTTTTATAAGTTCGTAAAAATGAGGAAGGTTTTTGTAAAAAAAACGAATGTTTTTTTCAAACAGTTCTTTGTTCATATCAATTCCCTAAAAGATTTAGGGAATTATATTCTATTGTTTTAATTGAAGCAAGGTATTTAACATCTGGTCTGATGTTGTAATTGTTTTTGAGTTTGCCTGAAATCCTCTTTGAATTACAATAAGTTCTGTTAAACTTCTGCTTAAATCGACATTGCTCATTTCAAGAGAGCTTGGCTGAATGCTTCCTCTTCCTCCTGTTCCTGCAGTTCCTATTATAGGTTCTCCGGAATTTGGTGAGGCTGCAAAAAGTGTTCCTCCTTCATTCATTAATCCTTCATTATTTACAAATTTTGCCAAGGCGACCTGTGCTAAAGAGTAACTTCTTCCGTTTGTAAAGACCCCAATAATAGTACCTGTTTGGTCAACTACAAGCTGTTCTAAATCTCCGCCCGGATATCCGTCTTGAGTTTGACCTGAAGTTGAGCTTGGGGCCTCAAAAGAGGTAATTCCGTCAAACCCGTTAATACTTCCAAAATCCAACCTTATAGCCTGTCCCGGATTTGCCCCGTTGTTTGGATTAAAAATTAAGCTTGGAGGATTTACTCCTTTTAAACTTCCGTCCGGATTAAATTTTACATCTCCATAAGCTGGGTTTTCTATGGTTGCAGGAGGGGGAACCTCAGCATACCATTTCCAGGTGGTAGGGTCTGTTGGCGATTCTGAAGTATGATATTTCCTAAAATAAAGGGTAATTGTATGTTTAGCTCCAAGAGAATCAAAAATATCCATACTTGTAATATGCACCGCCGCATCAATTGGCTGGGTTGCTGTAATTCCTCCACTTGCGACGGTTCCGTTTATTGTTGAGAATGCGTCTGTAAATAATTTATTATCTTGTCCTTCTGGAAAACCTTTTACACTTATATTAAACGACTGACCTGATGTGTTTAAAATACTTACTTTTCCGTCTTCGTTTATATAGACTCTTGCTTTTGTGTTATCAACGGCATTTTGGTTGTTTGTCGGGTCGTTACTATCGTCAATTGCAAGTTTCCAAAGATTTACTAAATCCTGAATATCGTGGAAATAGTATATATCATTTTTATAAATAGGCTGTGAAGGGTTGTTTGAGTCTTTGAGGGTTTTTATTAAAGAGTCAAAATTTGCTACTGCTGTTTGGTTTTGGCTTGAAGCTGTTGAATCGTCATAGGCGTCAATACTTACTATTGAGTCATTTGTATCGGTTGTATGAACTTTAAATTTTCCGCTTGTAGGGTCAAAGGTAAAAGTGACTCCCACACTGTCTTGAACCATTTTTGCATTAATTGTACAACATAAGTCGTTTATGGTATTAAAATCTTTTCCGTATAAGAATGTATATGTATCCTGAGTGCCATTATTATTTACAACAAGTTTTATTGTGTTGTGTTTTGTGTTGCCTGCTGAATCATAAATGCTTAGATATGCAGGAGTTGTAGGATCTGCGTATGTCCAGTGAAGCCCTTCGTTTGAATCTGCATATATAAAATTTGAATCTTTTGTATAAGAACCTGTAGCACTTCCACAGCTTGCGGCATCTCCTGTAATTGGGTTTGGTGTATATAAAAATTTTCTGTTTTCATAAAGCCCGTCAATTTCTACACTGATACCTTCTCCGGCAGCTAAATTAAAAGCATCTCCGTTTGCATTAAAAAGCTCACCTACATCGTCTGCCCCTACAAATGAGTTTTGAATACTTTTTAAACTTTCAGATGTTTTTGTGGTATTTCCGTTTAATGACTTTAATGCATCAAGAAGTATTTTGTTTGCATTTGAAGCCGTATCTATATTTATCTGGTCTGCTTGCGGGTCTACTATTTGTCCGTTTCCGTTTAAGTATATAGAATAATCACTGCTTTTTAAGTCGCTTTTGTATGTAATAGAAGCTCCTGTGGAGTCGTGAGTAATTGCATAGTTTAATTCATCTATTAAATCTTGTGCCGTTTTAAAAATTTTGTCGTGGTTATTTTCGGACTCTCCATATGTCAAAGTAACGTTCGTTACTACTCCATCAAGTCTTTTTACACTGAAATTTATTTTATCTATTCCCGTTGTAAGAGTGATTTTTTCTCCTGTTGCGTCATAAACTCCGTTTAAATCAGTGCTTAAATCCAAAGTTGAGCGGGTAGGGGCTTTTTCGCTTATATGATCACCGCTGTTTAAGTTTGCTTTAATTGAGATTTTACTTGTCGGATTTGCAGGAGTTGTAAGTCCAGGCGGAATTGAAATTGGCTGAACTCCTTTTGCCGTGTCTATATTGTGGGTCTCAGGGTCTGCCATCCATCCTTGAACTATATATCCGTTTGGATCTACAAAATTACCTTTTGCATCAAATGTAAAATCTCCGGCTCTTGTGTATCTGTATGTTTTTCCGCCATCTGCGCTTACTACAAAAAATCCGTCTCCGTTAATTGCCATATCGGTATTTTTATCCGTATTTTGAATACTTCCTTGCTTAAACATAGTCTCAACAGCGCTGACGCTTGTTCCAAGTCCTATTTGAAGGGAGTTTTTTCCTCCTAAGTCACCCTGAGGGGCGGTGGCGCTTTTTACTGTCTGACTTAAAAGATTTTGAAAGTTGGTACGGGAGTATTTAAAACCTACTGTATTAACATTTGCAATATTGTTAGCTTCAACATCCATAGCTGTCTGATGAGCGTTAAGTCCGCTAACCCCGCTCCAAAGACTTCTCATCATAATAAAATCCTTTTTCTTAAAATAAGCAAAATCCGTTCCTATCTTTTAAGGTTTATTGCTTTTTGAATCATTTCATCACTTGTTGTTATTGTTTTTGCACTTGCCTGGAAAGCTTTTTGAGTTAAAATAAGCTCTGTCATTGCGTTTGTGAAATTTACGTTTGAGGTTTCGAGTTTATAAGATAGTATTTTTGAAGGGATATAATTTCCGTTTTGGTCTTTGTATAAAAACGCTTCTCCTGAATTTTCTGTTTTTATAAATCTGCTGTTACCTATGCTTGCTAAGCCCTGGTCGTTTTTAAAATGAAATACCGGTATCTGAGCTAATGTAATTTCTTGTGTGTTTGAAAAAATTCCCACTATTTTTCCATCTTCTTGTATTTGGTAATCTTTTAAGGCACCTTCCTCAATACCGTCTTGTGAAAAAGAGAAGTTGGTTGTATTGTTTGCTTTGGTAAATGCGCTAAGTGAGAAAGTAAAATTTATGTTGTTAAAATTTAGCTCTTTTGGTGAAATTAACATTCCGTTTGTATCAAAAACAAAATCTTCAGAAATTTTGAGTTCTTTATCTGTGTAAGGAATGGTAATTTCTCCTTGCCATATCTGATTGTCTGAACTTACTTTTTGTTTTGTGAATATAAATGTAACAGTTGTTTTGTCTCCATTTTCGTTTATAATATCTCCTCTGAATTCTTGAGAATTGCTTAAAAACTGAAAACTTTTGTTTTGTGAATTTGGAAGTATCTCTTCTCCTAAAGAGGATAAATTTTCTAAAAACATTTTGTTAGAGTTATTAGTTTCAAAGAGATATGAGTTTATTGTGGAATTAGTTGGATTTTGAATAATTATCTCACCTTTTTCTAAGGATATGTTCAGTTCAGGAGCAATGTTTTGTGAGAGAGTTTGGAGATTATCGATAAATTCTTTTAAATCTGAAAATTCAAACTCTTTATCAGAGGTTTGTTGATATGTTAAAACAGCAGCAGAGGCGTTTTGCATTAAGGGTGTGTTTGAGGTTAAAATAAACTTATCGGTTGTTGAAATTATCAGTTTGGAGTTTTTAACTGAAGCACTTATACCGTTTTTATTAAGTTCTTTTGCTATTGCATTGGCAATTTCCTTTTTTGTACTTCCGTCTTGAAGTTCAAGTTTTATATGAGTAGAATTTAAAACAAAATCTATTTTTACAGGAGTATTGTCTTTTATATCGTCTTCAAAGCAGTAAGTTGATTTTAAAAGCCCGTTTTCATATTCTACCTGATGCCCAAAACCAAAAAACAGATTGTTTCCGTTTCTGATTTGCATATCATATCCGTCTTTATTGTACATAGCGCTAAAATCTATATTTTCATTAGCGGGTTTTGTTGTTGTTATATAAAAATCATTTAATAAGTTTGTCTGTAATGAGACGTTTTTAGTAGGTAAAGAAGGGAGGATTATACTGTAGGGAAGTGAAATTGGTGATAAAGAGGATGCAGGTAAAAGATTGTCTGTATCTATATTTCTGTTTATAAAAAATTTTCCATTTTCAGAAATAATATTATTTGCATTAGCCACTAACAGATAATCTCCGTTGTCATTAACTAAATATCCCTGTGCGTCTCTTTTAAAGCTACCGTTTCTTGTATAAAAGATATTATTGCCGTTTTTAATTTGAAACCATCCTTCATCTGCTATAGCCATATCAAAAATATTGTCGCTATCTACAATAGGACCTATTGAGAGATTTTTAGAAGTAGAGTTTATATAGCTTCCAAAAGATACATCCGAAAAAGTTGATGGGGTTTGAGAAAGAGTTGCGGCAAAGACGGTTCCAAACTCTGCTATTGTTTCTTTAAACCCTGGAGTATTGATATTGGCTATATTGTCTCCTACGATGTCAATTTCGTT
>JAMOSM010000090.1 GCA_027063075.1 Nautiliaceae bacterium
ATACTCTATCTTTAAAGGCCACACGCCCTATTTCATATACGAGGGTCTTGAGGGGCTGATTGATAATAAAATAAAAAAAGCAGGTTACAAAGACGTAAGCGGAATTATTAGCAGAGGGGGAACAATTATCCGTTCTAGCAGAAGCAAAAGATGGTATGAAAAAACCTTCAGAAAAAAAGCATACGAAAATCTTAAAAAAAACCAAATAAACGCAATAATCGTACTTGGGGGAGACGGCAGTTTCAGGGCGCTTGAAATATTTTACGATGAATTTAAAATTCCTTTTATGGGAATACCGGCCACCATTGACAATGACATTCCACTAAACGAATACACAATTGGAGTTGACACCGCATTGAATGTTATCAGACACGCAATCGACGAAATAAGGGATACCGCAAGCAGTTTCAACCGTGCGTTCATTATCGAAACAATGGGAAGGGAATGCGGATATTTAGCCCTTACGAGTGCAATATCAAACGGGGCTGAAATGTGTCTTATTCCGGAGATTCAATATAACCTTGAAAATCTAAAAAAAAGGTTTTTAAATGAAATTAAAGAAGGCAGAAGCTATTTCATTGCAATTGTCGCCGAAGGTTTAAAAATTACCGAAACCATAAAAAAATGGTTTGAAGATGAAATAGGATTTGAAACAAGAACGACTATACTCGGACATATCCAAAGAGGCGGGAGTCCTACGGTGCTTGAGAGATTAAGAGCTGCGGAATTTATGGTAAAAGCGCTTGATAATATAGAAAAAAATCCAAATAAAATAGTTACTTTTTACAATGACAAATTCATATTAAGAGAGCTAAAAGATATATTAAATTCAAACTATTCTCTTGATAAAGAGATGTTAAATATTGCAAAACCGTTAATGGGGGTTTAAAATGAAAGAAGCACAAATTTATGAATTATTATCAAAATATGAAATCAAACATCCCAAATATAAAGTTTTTAAAATAGACGAAAGACTCGAATTTGACACATTTCCCTGCGTTTTAAAAATACACACCAATAAAATCTCCCATAAAACCGACGTCGGCGGTGTTGAAACCGGCATTCCCAACAACAAAAGCCTTAATGCCGCAAAAAAAAGAATTTTAACCAGCCTTAAAAAAAACGGTGTCGTTTTAGATGAAAACGACGAGTTTATCGTCGAAGAAGAGATTAAAGGATTTGAATTTTTTATCGGCGGGATATTTGATGAAATTTTTGAAGAGGTGCTTTTATTCGGAAAAGGGGGAGTTTTAATAGAGATTGAAAAAGACATATGCTATATAGATACAAAAGCGGATGATGAAGAAATTAAAAAATCAATAAAAAAAACAAAAATATCAAAAATGTTTCCGGCATACAGAGGTAAAAATTTCGACATGGATTTAGTGGTAAATGAAATAAAAAAGTTCCAGCGTTTTTTCGAAAACGAGGATATTAAAGAATTTGACATCAACCCGCTGATTTATTGCGATAACCGATTAATAGCCGTCGATGCAAGGATCAAACCTAAAAAACCGTTAAAAAAAGAGTTTATTCCAAAAACTGCCTCACTTTTTGAAAACAAAAACGTTGCAGTTATAGGCGCAACGGATAAAAAGGAAAAGGTAGGATACGCAATTGCAAAAAACGCCTTAAAATCCAATTCAAAAATCTATTTTGTCAATCCAAGACTTAAAAAACTTTTTAACAAAAAAGTATAT
>JAMOSM010000091.1 GCA_027063075.1 Nautiliaceae bacterium
ATTAACATTAAAGCCCCGATATATTCTGGAAGTTTTTCTTCAAGCTCTGCACTGATTGGATATTTTAGCGGTGGCACTTGCTCTAAAAATTGTAATACATCTTTAATATCAACTTCCTCTTCAAGCTCTTTAAACTGTCTTAAAGACTCTTCAAAACCTTTTGTCACAGGCATATCCGGTTCCATAATAATATCTCTTCCGTTGTATCCTGCTTTTTCTACAGCTACTAGTAGCATATCATGAAATTTTTTCTCAACAATATCAATAATTTCATCTGCTTTTGATTTATCTAAATCAATTCCCGCTGCTTTTCTAAATACGTTTTCAAGTTTTTTAAATCCAACTACTCTTGGCATTTTTTCTCCTTTTTTTTATTTTATTTATAGAATTATAACTTAAATTAAACATTATTGTCAATAAAATTGAGCCTTTAAAACTCAATTTCTAAAAATGATATCCAAGTCCGCCGTAAATAGCACTTTCATAGTTTCTGTTAAAGCTTATATTTCTATAACCCACAAAAATTTCTCCGTTTTCTATAGGCTGCACTCCAAACTGCATATCAACTTTGCTAAATCTGTTAGCATCATTAAAACTCAATACTTTAGGGGCAAATTCATATTCCCCTCTTAAAAAAACAGGATACTGAAGACCCGGAATATAACTGAAAAATCCAAAACCTAAAGGAAGTGCGCTATTGTCTTTTGTATGTACAAAATCTAAAAGTAAAGAAAATTTTGTGTTTGTATATTCAGAACCTATTAAATGCCCCTCTCCTTTTAATCCTACAGAATAAAAATTATATTTACCCTTTTCATCATTATACAGAAAGTAACCTCTTGCATAAATATTATTGTTAGTAATTGCACCTTGTGCATATACCGCTAAAGTATCATTAGTAATTTGTACATTAAAAGTATTATCTCCAAATGCTAAAGCGGCCAATAAGGCACTTAAAACAAATTTTTTCATTAATTCTCCTTAAAACTTCCATAGTTTAGATATTTTTCAAATCTTTTTTGAATAAGTTCGTTTTTTGAAAGTTCTTTTAATCTAGTAACCTCTTTTAAAAAATATCTTTTTATATTCTCAGCCGTAGTATCATAATCCCTATGCGCCCCCATTACCGGTTCTTCTATTATATCATCAATGAGCCCTAATTCTTTTAACTCTTCTGCGGAAATCTTAAGGGCTTTTGTGGCGGTCTCCACTTTTGAATTATCACCCCATAAAATTGCAGCACACCCCTCAGGTGAGATTACACTAAAAACTGAATATTTAAGCATAGCAAGTCTATCAGCAACCCCTATTGCCAAAGCTCCTCCACTTCCACCTTCTCCTATCACAACTGAAACTGTAGGAGTTTTGATGCGTGAGAGTTCAAAAAGGTTTCTAGCAATTGCTTCACTTTGTCCTCTCTCCTCTGCCCCTATTCCGGGAAACGCCCCCGGGGTATCAACTAAAAATAAAATAGGTAAATCAAACTTTTCGGCAAGTTTAGCAATACGAAGGGCTTTTCTGTAACCTTCAGGATGGGGCATACCAAAGTTTCTTTTAAGCTTTTCTTTAGTATTTCTACCTTTTTCTTCTCCGATTACCACACATTTTTCATTTTCTATTTTTCCGATATAACAAATTATTGATTCATCATCCCTAAACTCTCTATCTCCGTGAAGTTCATATTTCTCATCCATAATTCTTTCAATTATGTCAATTGCGTGGGGTCTATCTGGATGGCGGGCAAGAAGAAGTTTTTGATAAGGGGTTAAGTTTTTAAAAGTTTTTTCAACTTCTTTTTTAAGTTCTTTTTCTAATGTTTCAACAGCATGAGAATCAGATTTTATTTTAGCAACATTAATTTGCTCTTCTAATTCCTGTAATTTTTTTTCAAAATCAAGTACCGCCAAGTTTAGCCTTTTATTTTACTTTTTTAAATATAACAACTCCGTTTGTTCCACCAAATCCAAATGAATTGCTCATAGCTACATTAATTTCAGCCTCTCTTGCCTCATTTGGTACATAATCCAAATCACACTCAGGATCAGGTTCTTCATAATTTATTGTAGGAGGCATAATGTTTCTCTCCATCGCCATAAGTGTAATTACCGCCTCAATTGTTCCGGCAGCTCCAAGACAATGCCCTGTTGCACCTTTTGTAGAGCTTACAGGAGGACAGCTTTCTTTAGAACCAAAAAGCTTTTTAATCGCCATTGTTTCATATAAATCATTATATTTTGTTGATGTTCCGTGAGCGTTAATATAATCTATTTTAGGACGTCCTGCCATTTCATAAGCCATCTTCATAGCCCTATAAGCACCCTCACCTCCGGGTGCCGGAGTTGTAATATGGTTTGCGTCTCCGCTTTCACCAATTCCTATAATTTCCGCATAAATTTTAGCTCCTCTTTTTACTGCATCTTCATATTTTTCAAGAATTAAACAAGCTCCCCCTTCTCCCATAACAAATCCGTCTCTTTTAGCATCAAACGGCCTGCTAGCATGAGCTGGGTCGTCGTTTCTGGTTGAGAGGGCTTTCATAGCCGCAAATCCACCAACTCCAACAGGACAGATACAAGCCTCTCCAGCTACTACCATCATTTTATCAGCCATTCCGGCTTTAATTGTCTTAAAAGCTTCAGTAATTGCGTGAGTTCCCGCTGCGCACGCCGTAACACTCGCAAGGTTTGGACCTTTTAGACCGTATTCGATTGAAGTAAATCCTCCAAGCATATTTACAAGAGCACTTGGAATAAGAAACGGAGATATTCTTCTAGGACCTCTTGTTTCTACTATAACGCTTGCTTTTTCAATTACAGGAAGCCCTCCTATTCCGCTTGCGGCACTTATACCAAACCTTTCCCCCTCATATTCGCTAAGTCCGCTATCAGCCATAGCTTCTTTTGCAGCAGCAAGTCCAAGCTGAATAAACCTGTCAGCCTTTTTTACTTCCTTTGGGTCCATAACTGTTTTTGGGTCAAAACCTTTAACTTCACCCGCAATTTGAGAAGCGAACCCTTCAGGATTAAAGTGTGTGATTTTATCAATTCCTGTCTTTCCAGCTATAATATTTTCAAAACTCTCTTCTTTATTTAACCCCACAGAGTTTATCATTCCAATTCCAGTTACAACAACTCTCATCAATATCCTTTAAAATGATGTAAAGAAATCAAGATGCAAAACATCCTCATTTTTTTACATCAAAAAAGGCAAAAAAATTAGCTTTTTGCCTTTTGAATGTAATCTACAACATCTTGAACTGTTTGAATTTTTTCAGCTTCACTGTCTGGAATTTCAATTTCAAATTTTTCTTCAAGCGCCATAATCATTTCAACAACATCAAGACTGTCAGCTCCAAGGTCTTCTACAAATCTTGCTTCAGGTTTTACCTCTTCTGGTGAAACATTTAACTGTTCTACTATTACTTCTTTTACTTGATCGAATAAATCTGCCATATTTTCTCCTTTATTTTTTTATTTTCAGCATTTTATCAAAAAAAAGTCTTTATTTACAAATTTACATATACATTCCGCCATTTACTTTTAAAGTTTCACCTGTAATGTAACTTGCCTCATCACTTAAAAGAAAAGCAACCGCATTTGCAACTTCTTCAGGTTTTGCAAGTCTTTTTAAAGGAATCTTGCTTAAAATCTCCTCTTTTACCTTTTGAGGTAAATTTTTTGTCATATCAGTATCGATAAATCCTGGAGTAACCGAATTAAACCTGATATTTCTAGGAGCCCCTTCAAGTGCAAATGTTTTTGTCATTGCAATAACCCCGCCTTTGCTTGCAACATAGTTAGCCTGCCCTATATTTCCAGATTCAGCCACAACACTTGCAACATTTACAACAGCCCCGAATCTTTTTTTACTCATAACTTTTAACGCTTCGCGGCATCCTATAAAAGTAGAAGTTAAGTTTGCATCAATAACTTTTCTAAAATCCTCGACACTCATACGCATTGCAAGTTTATCGTTTGTAATTCCCGCATTATTTACAAGATAACTAAGCTCCCCGTCTGCATCAATAATAGTTTTTACAGCTTCTACAAAAGCATTTTCATCACTTACATCAAAACCTATTACCGCAGCACTTCCTCCGTTTTTTTCAATTTCCTCTTTTAATTTATCGGCAAGTTCGGCATTGCTTCTGTAATTTATCCATACTTTAACTCCGTTTTTTGCCAACACTCTTGCAATCTCAGCCCCTATTCCCCTGCTTGCACCGGTAATTAGTGCATTTTTTCCGCTAAAAGTCATAAAAGTCTCCTTTTTTGATAAAATTTTACCTAAAAAAGGATTTTTGTGCTATATCATCTTTATGAAGCAGGGCTTAACATATTTCATTATATTTCAGTAAGAGCCATTATTTCATTTTTTTTAGCATTTTTAATAACTCTTTACTTTATTCCGAAATTTATCAAATGGGCTAAGAAAAAATCGGCAACACAGCCTATTTTAGAATATGTAAAAAACCACGAAAACAAAAAAAATACCCCAACAATGGGAGGAGTTGTAATTGTTTTATCCGCAATATTTGCAACCTTTATAAGTGCTAAACTAAACCTTTACGTAATTTTAGCCGTTTTAACCGCTTTTTTGTTTATGTTAATTGGAATAATAGATGATTATTCAAAAATAACAAAAAAAGACAACAAGGCAGGTCTTTTGCCAAAACAGAAATTAATTTTACAGTCTTTTGCCGGTGCTTTAATTGCAGGAGTTTTATATTTTAAAGGGTTTGATACAGACCTTTATATTCCTTTTTATAAACATCCGGTAATAAAACTTGGCATAATAGCCGTTTTATTTTGGAGTTTTGTTATTGTAGCCACAAGTAACGCTGTTAATTTAACAGACGGGCTTGACGGACTTGCAACAGTTCCAAGTATTTTTGCACTTTTAAGTTTAATGATTTTTGCTTATTTTACAGGAAATGCAATTTTTAGCAAATACCTTTTTTTACCTTTTGAAATTGGAATTGGAGAAGTTGTTATTTTTGCTGCGGCAATGATAGGAAGCCTGCTCGGTTTTTTATGGTACAATGCAAACCCGGCGGAAGTTTTTATGGGTGATAGCGGAAGCTTAAGCATAGGGGCAAGTATTGCATATCTTGCAATACTTACAAAAACAGAAATTTTGCTTGTTTTAATAGGGTTTGTGTTTTTTATGGAGACACTTTCTGTTATTATTCAAGTATGGAGTTTTAAAACAACCGGCAAAAGAATATTTAAGATGGCACCGATTCACCATCATTTTGAATTAAAAGGCTGGAGTGAGAACCAGGTTACAATAAGATTTTGGATAATAGCCTTAATTACAAACATTATTGCAATTTTAAGTATAAAAATCAGATAGGAGAGAAATATGGAAATGGAAAATGAAAAACTAAAAGCAGAACTCAAAATTTTTAAAATAAGAGCTTTAAAAGAGAAAGTTGTTCTTTTTGGATTTATTATTTTAATAATTGCTGAGATTTTATTTTTAGCAGCCGTTTTTAAAAAAAGTTTTGCCCCAACCCCTGTTACAAAACCTTATGTGGCTGTTTTTAACATAAATAAAACAATTACGGTAGATTATATAAACAAAATTACAAACAAAATGAATATTCTTCTAAAAGATAAAAACTGCAAAGAATATCTGCTTATTTTTAATACTCCAGGCGGAAGTCCGAGTGCAAGTGATGAGTTTAACGCTTTTTTAAAATGGATTAACAAGAAAAAAAGAGTAAATGTATATATTGAGAGTATGGCGGCAAGTGGAGGGTATTACATTATAAGTGCAATAAAACCGATTATTGCCAATAAAAACGCGGTTGTAGGAAGCATAGGGGTTATAATGCCTCATTTTGTTATTAAAAAACTTGCCGATAAAATTGGAATAGAAGAGGATTCTTTGGCTATTGGAAAATATAAAGAACCAGTATCTTTATTTAGAAAATTTTCACCAAAAGACAAAGAGTACCTAAAAACCCATCTTCTTCTCCCTACATATGAAAACTTTTTAAAAACAGTAGCCCAAGACAGAAACATATCAGTTAAAAAATTAAAAAAATACGCAGACGGTAAAATTTATGTGGCTAATATCGTAAAAGGTGTTTTAGTTGATAAAATTTCAACCCTTATAGAAACTAAAGAGGAGATTAAAAAAAGATTAGGAGATATTGAATTTTATGAAATTTCGCTTGAGAAGAAAAAACTTCCGTTTTTTAATATTAAACTCTCAAGTGATATAGGAGAAGCTTTAAAGGAAATTATTAAATGAAATCCCTTTTTGGATATGGATTAACCACAAAAGAAATTGCAAAAGAAGGCGGATGGCATATATTTGATGACAATTTCACAGAAATAAAAAAAGATGAATATGGAAACATATTAATGCCAAGTGATATGTTCAAGCCTGAGCTTTCAAAACTTGAGATTACATCCCCCGGCATCCCCCCAGACCATCCATTAATAAAAAAAGCAAAAAACTTAATAAGTGAATTTGACTATTTTTATAATCCGTCTATTTTTCAGGTCTGGGTCACAGGCACAAACGGAAAAACAACAACCACTCAGATGATACATCATCTTTTAGGAGGAGAAATCGGTGGAAATATTGGAATTCCCCTTGCTAAATTAAATAAAAACTCTCCTTTTTGGATTATAGAAGCCAGCAGTTTTCAACTTTTTTACACAAAATACGCAAAACCTAACATTTTTGTAATTTTACCTATAAAAGAAGACCATATTTCATGGCATGGAAGTTTTGATGAGTATGTAAAATCAAAACTATCTCCTCTTAAAAGAATGACCCAAAGAGATATTGTTATTTTGCCAAAAGAGTTTGAAGATTATCCTACAAAAGCATATAAAATAACATATAAAAATGAAAATGACTTAATAAAAAAATTTAATTTCAAACAAAATATTTTTAAAACTCCTTTTTTACTTGATGAAGTTTTAGCAAAAAGTGTCTATTATATTCTCTATTTTAAAGAGAAAACTTTAGAAAACTTTAAAATAGATTCTCATAAAATTGAAGAGTTTAAAGATTATAAAAAAAGATTATGGGTAGATGACAGCAAAGCCACAAATGTAGATGCCACTCTTAACGCTTTAAAACGTTATAAAAACAAAAAAATATATCTTATATTAGGGGGAGTTGATAAAGGACAGGATTTTAATGAGCTTTTTGAATATATGAAAAATCTTAAGATAAAACTTTTTATTATAGGAAAAGAGACAAAAATTTTTGAAGATTTAGCAAAAAAACATAAAATAGATTTTAAAATTTCAAAAGAACTAAATAAAGCGGTAAATGAGATTGACAAACTACACTCTTTAGAATCTGTCGCTTTATTAAGTCCTGCCTGTGCGAGTTTTGATATGTTTAAAAACTATAAAGACAGGGGAAAAAAATTTAAAAAAGAGGTATTTTCTTTAAGGAAAGATTAAGAATAAGTTGATATAATTTCATCGCTTGCCTCGGTAGCTCAGTCGGTAGAGCAAGGGACTGAAAATCCCTGTGTCGGCGGTTCGATTCCGTCCCGAGGCACCACCTAAAACCAATACTCTTTACCATTATTCCCCTCCTTAAAAAATTGATTTTAATTTATCTAACATTTTTTGTTGTAATCTTTTTTGTTGTTTTTTTAATTTATCCTCAACTTTTTTTTGCTGATGTTTCAATTTATCTTTTACTTTTTTTACTCTTTCTTGAGCTTTTTGCTTAACTGTTTCAACTGCTCTATTTTCTAATGATTTTAAAAAAGTGTTTAAATCTTTTAAAGAATTAATTTTTTTATCTATATTATTTAAATTATATTTTTGAAGCTCTTTATTTATCCTTTTATTTAAAATACTAACTGCCCTTTCTCTCTGTTTTAAAAGTTCTTGTTTATAAAACTTATTAAGCTCAGCTGAAATAATTTTATCTAAATCTGAATTTACTTCTACTTTAGGCTTTTTAATATCTCCTAAAACTTTTATATCAACTTTAAATTTTGTAACTTTATTTAAAATTTTATTAATAATTCTTGAAACATCATCATTTTGATTTAAAGTAATTTTAACATTATTAAACCACACTCTGCTAAATAAATTCAACTCTTTATTATAAACACCTTTAAATTCTGAATTTATTAAAGGATGTAAAATCTCTAACTTATCAAACTTAATCTTTTTTAACCTGATATTTTTTGCATATCCTTTAAATTCACAAAATGTTAAATATTTAGCCTCTAAAAATAGATTATAAAATTCACTAACCCCTTTTAATTTAAAAAACGCATATCTGTTTAAAAGAATCTGATTATCTGAAATATTTTTTAATATCATCTTATAAACAGCTATTGAGGTTTTAAGTTTTATATCTGAAAGTTCTAATACAAAATCAGGATAATGAATTTTATCTTCAAATTTTATATAAATCCCTTTTCTTGATTTTTCTATTTTTTCAATCTCTTTTTCTTCATTTTTTTGAGGCAGATAAGGTTTTATTTTTTCATACAAATTAAGAGCCAATTTTACATATTTACTAACTTCCGGTTTTAAATAAATTTCTGAAAACTTTATAAATTCTCTGTTTTTTATCATTTCAAACTGCAGATAAATATCTTTTTTATCTTCGTTTAATGCAGTCTTTACATTTTTAATATCATTTAATAAAAGTTTTTTATAAGATAAAAGCTTTTTTATATCATTATCAGAAGAAGATTTTATTTTTTTAATCTCTTTTTTAATATTTTCTACTTTTAATTTTAAATCTTCTAAATCTTTAAGAGAATTAATCTTAGTATGTTGTAAATCTTCTATCTCTTTTTTAATTTTCAAAACTTCTTTTTTATATGCATTAACATCAATACTTTTATAAAAAGATTCAAACTCTTTATAATCTTTTTGAAGTTTTTTAATAGCTATTTCAGATTTTAAACGCTTCTTTCGCAAAATATCCTCAGCCTTTACAAGCTTAGGAAGCTTAATTGAAGGAAGTTTAAAAGTTTTATTTTCAGATTTTTTTTCAGAAGCGTTTATGATATCTAAAATACTCTCATTTGTTTTAGAATCAATTATCAACTTTTCTATATCAAATTTTTTCCACAAAAGATAATATGGATTTAATTTTAAATATGCCCTATTTACCAAAAAACTATCAATATGCATCTCTTTAATTTCAACAGACGAGTCAAACAGTTTGGTATTAACCTCTTTTATATATACTTTTTTATGAAGTGTTTTTGAGAGTGCATTTTGAAGTATAAATTTGACAAAGGGGTCTAAAAACAATATAACAGTTAAACTAAAAGCAGAAATTAAAACAAAAATCACAACTATACCGCTTAATCTGAATATCCCTTTTTTTTCCTCTTCCGGTACAATCCATCTAAGAAATTTTATCTTTTTTAATTTTGGAAAAACTTTTTGTCTGTAAGTATCAATAAAATGCTCTAAAATAAAATATAAAACTATTCCAATTATTATTCCAACAATCAAACTCCCAATTACAAGAGTATTGTTAAAACCGCTCCACCTTAAAAAAGGCAGATTGTATAAATAGGTAAAAAGAGGCTCTAACGATTTAAAAGTTAAAACAAGATATCCTATTTTGTTAAAAAGAGGGTCTAAAAGATAACTAAAAAGTTTAAAAAGAGTAAAAGATGCAAAATAAAGACCTAAAGGTATTCTTAAAACAAAAACCAAGAAAAAAATTATATAGTTTAAAAAAGTAAAAGCAGGTAAAAAACCGCTTATAAGTCCAAGTACTATGGCTAAAGATATCATTTTTTTATTTGAAGCAGAGTTTAGTTCTTTAAAAAAAGAGGTTAAAAAATCTAACATATAAAACCTTTTTTAGTTTTATTATATCATCTGCAAGGATTAAATTTATCTAAAAATAACATAATTTCTTTTAAGTTTTCTTTTTGTACATATAAAAATCTGTATTTTTCATAATTAGACCATACTTTTTTGTAGCTATCTCTACCTCTTTTTTTAAGTTCAAGTGCAACAGCTGCATTAATAAATCCTCTATAAGCATTCTTAAAAGGATGAGATGTTTTTCTTATAGAATGCCAATACTCTTCTAAAATTTCGTGAGCTTCGTAATATTTACCTTTTATAATCAGTTCTTTAAAAAGTTCAAAATTTGCCATATAATTCCTTTTAAAAAGGTTTAAAATGTTAAATATAGTAACAGCCCTAAAAATAGAAGCCCTACCAATCATTAAAAAATTTAATTTAAAACCTAACGGAGAAATATACCAAAATAATTACATAAATTTAATAATAACAGGTCAGGGTAAAATAAAATGTGCAATAAACACCGCACTTTTATTAAAACAATACCCATTTAAAACATTAAACTTCGGCATCGCAGGAAGCAGCATATATGAAATTAATGAAGGCTTTTTTATACAAAAAATAATAGATAAAGACAGCAAATTTGAATATTATCCTGATTTTTTTGATAAAAAAAGCTCAACTCTTTACACAATTTCAAAACCCGGAATTTATTATGAGCTTACAGATATGGAAGGAAGCGGTTTTTTTGAAGCTTGTTATAAATTTTTGAGTGTAGAAAATATTATTCTTTATAAAATAGTAAGCGATACTCCTCAAATTCCCATTAAAAAAGAAAAAATACCTCATTTAATTAAAAATCATCTAAATATTATAGAAAAATTCCTTGATGAAAATAAAAGAGATGAATTTGAAGATATAAAAGAAGCATTAAAAGAAGCAAAAGTCAAAATGCACTTAACAAAAACTCAAGAAAATCAGCTTAAAAATATTTTAATCTATTACAAAACCATTAATAAAAAATTTCCTGAATTTAAAAAGTTAAAAACAAAAAAAGAGGTAAGCGAATTTTTAAACTCTCTTACCAGTTAAGTTTTTTAACCTCGTTTTTAGACGCACTAGCCTTATTATCAACATTTACTTTTGTAGTAGTGTTAGATTCATTATATTTAGTATCTTTTTTACCAACACCTGCCCATCCTCTAGCGGTTTTAATATAAGTAACTTTTGTACAAGGATGAGTTAAACAATCAAGATTTGTAAGACTTGGGTCTTTATATTCTTTTGCCAACGGATGATACCATAGCCAGCTTGGAATTGCAAAGTGTATTTTTGCACTATACGGAAGTGCGTGTGTTGTAACAATTGATACTTTTTCTTCTCCGTTATTAATAGAAGACGGAGTGATTTGAATA
>JAMOSM010000092.1 GCA_027063075.1 Nautiliaceae bacterium
CTTATCATAGTATTTTCCTGAGTATCAGGCGGCATATCTCTGTCTGAGTTTAACTGAGTTAAATCTTTAAAGGCACTGATACGCGGATTAATATTTAAAATAATCTCTCCACTGTCACTTATCTGAGGGGTAATATCTAAAAGAACCCCTACAAATTTATTACCAATTGTATAAGATGTAGTGGGATTTCCGTTGTTGTCGGTAGTTACAGAAGACGCATATTTGTAATAAATAGTATTTCCTACTTTAATCAGTGCTTTTTGATTGTTTAAAGTTACAATTTTAGGATTAGAAACTGAATTTACATTTCCAAACTGTGCTAAAAAATTTACAAAAGCCCCGATATTAAACGTAGTAGAATTAAAAACAGAATTTGAGCCTAAAATATTGCTTGCTCTTAAAGGTACATCGGTATTAGGCAAAGATAAAGAAAGAGAACTCCAGTCAATCCCTGTTTTATGAGATTTCGAAAGGGTCACACTGTAAATTTTAACATCTATTAAAACTTCTTTGTGAAGTCTGTTGTTTAAATCGTTTATATATTTTCTCACTTCTTCTATCTGATTTACATTTCCTGTAACTGTTACTAAACCTGAATTTTTGTCTATTATAGGGTCTTTGTAATCTCGGCTTACATTTTTTAAAATCTGTATAATATTGTTTTTCAAATTATCCCAGAAATTAAACTTGTAATCCGTTTTTACAGTATTATCATTAGAATCTATATTAGTAACCCCCTGTATTGAATTTGGAATAAAGTCTATTTTAAAAATTTCTGTTTTATAATAAGAGACTATAAGTCTATTAGCTTTTAACGTATAAAAAAGATGAGCGCTTTGAAAGACTGTATCTAAAAGCTCTTTTAAAGGCACATTATTTAAATTTATAAAAGAAACAGTCTCATTCAAAAGCTTTTTTGCTTTATTATCCTTAACTACAATATTTAATCCGCATCTATGAACTAAATCGCTTAAAATAGTGCTTAAAGGCGTAGGATTAACAATAAAAAGGTTAAACAGCTGCTTTTCACATTTTGTGGCAAAAACAATTGACGTTATAAAAAAAAGTATGACAATCTTCTTCATTTCCCTACCTTCAAAACTTTATAATTAAATGTTAAAATCTTTTTTTTGCCGTTTTTTTTCAAAATAACTCTATTGTTAGTAATTTTTACTATTTTATATCCTTCTATTTCATCATCCTCTTTTAACCAAATTCCATTTATATTAACCTTGTCTAAAAAAATAGCATAAACAGTAAGTTTTTTGTCAAACACAACCCTTTTTTTTTGTTTTTTTTCAATATTATTAAATTTTGAAACAAAAATATTATAATCTATAAAAGGTTTGAATTTAGGCTTATACTCTTCTATCTGTTTAATTACACTAATAACATATGAAATATCGGCATATAAAAAAACGGCAAAAACAAAAATTAATAAAACTCTCATATTAAACTCCAAAAAGAGAGTATTATTTTAAATAAAACTTTATCCTCTTTTACTTCTAAAGTAACAAAACTTACAGATTTAATTTTTTTAATCTTATCTAAACTTCTCAAAAAGGAATAAAAATTCTTATACTCATTTACATTAAATTCCCCGTTTATTTCAATATTATATGATAACAAATCATTTGAAGACATTGTTATTTTATAAGAAGCTTTCATATTGTAATCTATTGCATTAGAAAGAATTTCTTCTAAAATATTTAAAAACTGCTTCTGGCTTAAATGCAGTATAGAAGAGGTTGAAATCAGTAAATTCAGATACTTTAAATCTTCCTGAAGGGCAAAATTTTCTTTTTGAAGAGTTTTTAACATTTTCTTATATATTTCAATTTTTGAGGCATAAGAGCTTAACTCTTTTAATTTGCTGTGCATTTTAGAGATTTTTATTTCATTCTCTTCAATCTGTTCTTTTAAAGAGATATTTATATTATAATACAAAATAAAAGCACCTATAAATAATGAAAAATATAAAAGAAAAAGATTTTTTTTATCTAATTTATCAAAAAAAGAATCTATTTTATTCATCATAGCTTACCTTAGAGAGATAAACTTCTTTATCGTTTAAAATTTCAGAAGAATCAATATTTTTATATCCTAACTTACTTAAAGCCTTTAAAAATCTTGCTATCTGATATGAATTATCAAACGTAGTTGCCACAATTATTTCAACATGCCTGTCTTTCTTGTAAAAAGAAGAAATTTTTAAATGATACTTGTTTAATAAAAATACCAAATCAGCCATAATATTAGAAAAAGGAGATTGTTGTTGAATATTTTTTAGCAGTAACACCTTTTGATAAACATCATCAATCTGACCTTGAATATTGCTGTTTATCTCTTTTAACTTCGCTATTCTTTCTTTATACTTTTTTACTTTAATACGTATTAATTTAATTTCTTTTTGTTTAAGTTTTAACTTTTTTTCAAGAAAAGCTATTTTTTTTTCTTGATTCAGCAGCATTTGATATTTTATAAAAGCATCTGCAAGAATAATTAAACTCACTACTCCTAAAGTAATAAAAAACACTCCGCTTTTTCTTCGGTAAAAAGGAAGAGGTCTTATAAAAATAGAAAAGTTCTCTTTTTCATTTTTGTAATGTTTTGAATTATAAATTAAAGCCGTATAATCAAAATAGTCATAATCCGTAGCAATTTCATATCTGTTAAACTCTATACCGCTAAATTCCCAAAAACCTTTATAATTTTCTATTAAATAAGGAATCTTAAAAGAAGAGTAAAAATAAATTCTCTCTATTTTAGAAAAAGAGTAATAGTTTATAGAATAATTAATTAAATTATTAACTTTCATAAAAAACTGAGAGAAAAAGTTTTCTATTTTAAAATAAGTATTTTCATCTTCATATTTCTCTTTATTAAGTCCTTTTTCGCTTAAAATATTGATTAGCTCATCAATATCAACTCCTATTTCTTTTGCTAAAACAGAAAGTTTATTTAAACTCTTAACAAAAACAAACTTCCCTTCCCTAAAACAGCTCATAAAAGATTCTTCTTTATCTAAATATATAAACACATCATTTTTAGGAGTAATGTTTTTTATCTCATAAAAAGCTTCAAAAGCAAAAGGTTTAAAACTTATAAAATCTATATATTTGAATATTTTTATATATTTATCAAACTCTTTTTTTAAGACATTAACCTCAACAACAAAAGCATCTATATGATAAAACTCACCTAAATCCTGATAAACATATATAATTTTATACTCTTTTGTATAATCTAAAGAGGCTTCATTAAAAAGATATCTCTCAACTTCTATATCAAGCATTTCTTCTTCTATATCTTTAGCAAGTTTAAAAGATATGCTTAATACATTTTTATATCCTAAAGAAGCGGTAACAATTCCTTTTTTATAAGAAAGTTCTTTTCTAACAACCCTTCCGTTTTCATAAATATACAAATAATCATCGGTTACATAAAGTATTCTCACTAAGCTCCTTTACTTTATAGCGCCTGTTAAAGGATAAAGAGTAATATTTCTCTCTTCGTTTCTAAAATTTAATTTAATTATAATATAATTATGTAGTAAATTTGTCAAATTATCATCAACTTCTCCATCAAAAACCCTGCCAATTTCATCAAAACAGACAGTATTTCCATTTTTAAGCCCATATACACTTATATCAGACTTAAACTTATATTTTTCAACATTAGTTTTTGAGGTAATATTTTCATCTTTATTCAATTCATCTTTAGAAAAAGTTATACAGGTTAAATTATTTTTTCCTGTATAATAATACCCTAAAGCATTTGACTTTTTATTTAAGATTTTTTGAGCCAAAACCTTTGTATCCATATCTAATGTGTTATTAGGAATATACTCAAACCCTACAAAAGTTAAAACTCCCATAATGACTATTACAAAAATAAGCTCTAAAAGAGTAAAAGCCTTCATTTACGGTCTTTGAAGAGTAATTTTTTCAAGTCTTATCCTTTTTTTAAAAATACTTAAATTATTTTCCACAACAATCTTTAAAACAACATATCCGTCAGAAAAAGGAGTTTCAATGCTCTTAACCAAAGAAGCATCGCTACAACCGCAGTCTCCGTTGTAACAATAATACCTGAGCACAGTTACATTTGCTTCAAATTTTTTATCGCTGTCTGTAAAATGAATATATTTTAAACAGTTTCCATTTTTTTTTCTGTCATATCCTTCAATAGCCAAAAGGGCGTTTTCAATTGCACTTTGCATAAAAAGCTCGCCTCTTTCAATTAAATAAGTATCACTTGTATGTTTAGCACTCACAAACGCAAATTTTGCAACAACAACTAAAAGAGTAGAAACCAAAAGCATAACAATCAAAGCGGAAATAAGCCCAAACGCCTTTTTCAAAATGCAACCTTTTGTTTTGATACGGTAATATTTATATCACCTCTTTTTTTATTTAGCGTTATTTTAATTTCAAGATGGGAATTCACTTTTTTTACCCTAAAAGCCTTTATATTAAACCCTAAAACACTTACATTACCTTCAGGCTCCCCATAACTGTCTGCGCAAAAAGTCTCTTTAAGCCAAGGTCTATAATTATAAAATAAAAAAAGAGTATCATTAATTTCATTTAAAGGTATATTTAAATTTTTTATACAATCAGCAGATGTGTTAATATCCTCCCCTCTTGCAACAGCGTAAGCGCTATCTACTAAATAAAATTTCTCATAAATATCCCCGCTGTCAATATGAAGCTTTAAAAATGTATCATTATTTAAAGTGCTGTTTTTTTCAAAAGTATATACAAGTTTGTGTTCGTTGTTGTGCCATCCAAAAGAGTTATTATAATCTGTTAAAGCACCCTCTTCTCCCCTGTCAAAACTTCCGGCAAAAACAATAGCACTGCTTTGATTTAAATCTTTATTAAAATTAAATTTATTATTAACAATCACTTCTATAAAAGAATAATTAAAATCAAGACATTTAATAAGTTTATTTTTTTTATTACTTGCGTATAAATCTATAAATCCGCTTAAATTAAGTTCTTTCATAGCATCGTTTTCGTATCCAATCCATTCAAGAATTTTATATTTATCCGGGTCGTCAATATCACCTATATATTTAAAATCCCCTTTACCGTCGTAACCTATAGTGCTTAAAGGAACTCTGTAATAAAGCCTTCTTGATAATTCATCCAAAATCTGCTGAGAAGTAAATTCAAATTCGGCTGTTTTTTGTGCAATAAAATTTCTGACATATAATTTACTTATAATCTGAAATCCGCCTATTAACAAAAAACTAAGAATTACTATTACAAAAATAGCTTCAATTAAAGTAAAACTTCTTTTCACCATCTTACTTTATTTATTTTTATATGTCCAATGTTTGCACTGTAATAAGAAACACTTGATATATTCTTATCTTTAGTGGAAATTGTAATATAAATTCTTTTTATGTTTGTTTTGTTATTATCCATTTTAGATGTAAAATTAAAACTCAAATTTCTATTATGATACGCATTCCACTCATCTGTATAACCAACCCTTATTTTTAAAACATAAAGAGTATGACCAAAAGAGAGATTTTCCTCAACTCCGTTATAACCCTCAATATAGTCATACTCTCCACTCTCATTTAAAGGAATATCGCTTTCTATTATTTTATTTTTACAGTTCCTGCTTCCTATAAATCCACCCATCCGATATCCCGTAGAATCGTTACAGTCAAGAATATTTTCAGCAGGATTGTGTGCTAATAAAATATCGTCATACAAAGTATTGTTATAATCATATTCCTTAAGGGAAATATCCATCATTTTTGCCATCATATTAAAAACCGCATCCTCTTTTTTTGAAAATTTAAGAGATTCGTTGCTTACATAAATAATTCTTGGAATAACGCTAAAAACAACTGCAATAATAACTATTGTAAAAATCAGTTCAATCAGTGTTAAAGCGTTTTTCACATCAGCTCTTTTGCGAAATTAACACATCTTCAATCACCTCATCTAAATCACCATCAAGTATATCATCCACCCTTGAATATGCTTTATTGCTTCTGTTGTCTTTTACCTGCTGATAAGGAAACAACACATAACTTCTTATCTGATGTCCCCATCCCATTTCATCTTTTGGTTTTCCTTCCTCTTCGGCCCTTCTTTTTTCAAGTTCAAGCTCGTAAAGTTTTGATTTTAGCATTTTAAACGCCATTTCTTTGTTTTTATGCTGAGACCTGTCCTGCTGACAAGATACAACAATACCTGTTGGAATATGCGTAATTCTAACGGCACTTTCAGTTTTATTTACATGCTGCCCTCCAGCACCGCTTGCACGGAAAACATCAATTCTGATATCTTTTGGGTCTATCTCTATTTCAATATCATCATCAATCTCTGGAGATACCTGAACAGAAGCAAAAGATGTATGACGTCTTCCGGCACTATCAAAAGGGGAAACCCTTACAAGTCTGTGAATTCCGTTTTCTGCTTTTAAATACCCATAAGCGTTCTCACCTTTAATAAGTAACGTTGCATCTTTAATTCCGGCTTCATCCCCTGCCTGATAATCAAGTACTTCAACTTTCCACCCTTTTCTTTCCGCAAACCTTAAATACATTCTATAAAGCATACTAGCCCAGTCGTGAGATTCGGTTCCCCCGGCTCCTGGATGAATGGTAATAATGGCATTTTTTTCATCATTCTCACCGCTTAACATTACTTCAATCTCAAGGTCTCTTATCGCCTTTTCAAGCCCTTTTACATCATTAAACACTTCATTTAAAGTCTCTTCATCCTCTTCTAAATTTGCAAGTTCATACATATCTTTATTATCCATTAAAGCGGTTTTTGCTTTTTTATACTTTTCAAGTTTTCTTAAAATTGACTGTTTCTCTTTTTGAACTTTTGCCGAAGTTTTAGGGTCATTCCAAAATGAAGGGTCATTTTCCATTGTCTCAATCTCTTTAAGCCTTTTTTCAAGCTCGTCCGGTTTTAGAATAGATTCAATATTACTTAATTTATTTTCAAGCTCTTTTATCAACTCCGAGTATTCAAAAGCGTCCATTTTGCTCCTTTTATATTTATCAATACTTTTATATAATTCTATCAAAAAAGGCCATCTTATGAAAATTTTAACTTCGCCAACAGACGCGGTTAAGTTTAGAAAATCGATAAAAGGTTCAGTAGGTTTTGTACCTACAATGGGGGCATTGCACGAAGGTCATTTATCATTAATCAAAAAAGCAAGAGAAGAAAATGATTTTGTAATAGTTTCTATTTTTGTAAATCCGACCCAATTCCTGCCCGGAGAAGATTTTGAAAAATATCCAAGAAGACTTGAAGCAGATTTTGAAATATGCCGCCGTGCAGGAGTAGATGCAGTCTTTACCCCTACTCCTGAAAATATGTACAGTGAAGACGAAATTTTAATAAAAGCTCCAAAAGTAAAAGGATATATTTTAGAAGGATTTTTTAGACCCGGACATTTTGACGGGGTTTTGCAGGTTGTAAATAAACTTTTTAATATCATACGACCAACAAAAGCATACTTTGGAAAAAAAGATGCACAACAGCTATATCTTATAAAACAGATGGTAAAAAACTTCTTTTTTGACATTGAAATAATTGAAGGGGAAACAGTAAGGGAAAAAGACGGCTTAGCTCTTTCAAGCAGAAATATTTATCTCTCAGAGGAAGAGAGAAAAAGGGCACTGAGTATTTCAAAAGCATTAAAAAGAGCGGCAAAACTTTCATCTTCAGTAAAAGAAACAAAACAGATAAAAGAAGAGATGTTAAAAATTCTTGATGTCGATAAACTTGAATACATCGCTTTTGTAGATAGAGATTTCAATTACATAGAAAAAATAGAACCAAATAACACAATTATATTAATAGCCGCATATGTAGGCACAACAAGACTTATAGACAACATCTGGATATAAGGAGAATAATTGAAAAAGGCACTTATCTTTATTTTGGCTATAAGTTTCACATATGCGGATATTTTTGATACTTACCGGTATGAAGGAATAAAACCTGCAATAGAATTGATTGAAAAGCAGCTTCAGTCAAAAGAATTCTGGCTTAAAAAATTACAAAACAAAAATGTAAAACTCGGGTATTTCGAAAATAAAAGCTTTATTCTTTTTTGTAATAAACTAAGCAAAAATTTAGATGTTTATTCTTATAATAATGGAAAACTTGCAAAAATAAAAACCTTTACAAACCTGATTGTAGGAAAACTTGGAGACAAACAAAAAGAAGGGGATTTAAAAACCCCTATAGGAAATTATACCTTAATAAATAAAATTATTCCCTCAAACACCTTTTACGGACCCCTGGCATTTGTAACATCATACCCTAACCTTTTTGACAAACTTCATAAAAAAAACGGATATGGAATCTGGATACACGGAAAACCGCTTGATGGAGAGAGGGGGGATTTAAGCAAAGGCTGCATCGTATTAGAAAACAGCGATATTTTATATCTAAATAAAATCATTAATTATAAAAACACAATTTTAGAAATAACCCAAACACCTCTATATGCAAAAAAAGAGGACATAGCCTCAATCTTAGCAACCCTTTACAAATGGAGATGGGCTTGGCAAAACAGCGATTTTGACAAATACATATCATTTTATGCAAAAGATTTTCATCGCTCAGACGGAAGCGATTTAGAGAGCTTTAAAGAATATAAAAAAAGAGTGTTTAAAAAAAGGAAAAATCAAAATATAAAGATATTTTTTAAAGATATTCAAATTACCCCTTATCAAAACCTCAAAAACCTACCCATTTATAAAATTAATTTTTATGAAGAATATTACGCACCAGATTATACGTTTAAAGGAAAAAAAGAGATATATATGACAAAAAAAGGGGATAAATTTAAAATTATTATAGAAAAATAACTATCTGAATATTTTTACTCCTTTTTTTGTAGAATTTTCTTCAGTAATATTACTCTCTGTTCCTAAGAATTGTCCGCTTCCAACCTCTAAACCGGAAGAAGATGTATTTTCATATGTAATACTAAAACAAAAATGGTTCAAACAGCTTGAACCTTCTGAATAGTTGTATTCATTATGAAACTTAGAATACCAAAGCCATTTTAAATTAGGACTCAGAATATGAACCACAGCAAAATTTACACCGGAATTTCTTTTTATAGAAATGTTAATCTCTCCGTTTTCAACATCACTGAGATTAATATCAAAATCAGATGTAATATTATTATCAGAAGAAGCTATATAATCTTTACTTATTAAAATCTCTTTTAAGCTAAAGTTTCCGTCTTTTGCTGAATGTAAAGTGTTTTTGTATAAATTAAATGCAATTTCATCACTACTTATTAATAAAGAATCACTTGAGTTTTCATCATAAAATACTAATTTAAAAGAATTGTTTATTTCGTCCCTTTTAGTAATGATATCATCAACCAGCATATATCCGTAATAAAAAATGGCATTTCCATTTTTATCTGCCAAGGTTCTTCCAACACCGTTAGACGAAACATTCACATCCTTTATTGAAATTCTAAAAGGATTAGAAAAGAATGATAAATTTCTATCAAAATTTAAAAACACTTTTGCAAAGGTAGAACCGTTATTGTCTGTATTAAATTCACTTAAATTATATTCAAAACTTACAAACCCTTTATTATTTAAAAGATTTCTTTCAAAGACAGCTGTTTTGCTATTGTAAATATCTTTTATATAAAAAACAGTTTTATTTACCTCAATAGACGGATTGTAAAAATTAATATCAAAAGTTATATTAATATCAATATCTTCAGCATAACACTCTTTATTAAAATTTCTAACTGTTTCATTATCTTCATTTTCAGCCGTAATGTTAATATCAAGAAGAGCATAGATATTTAAATTTTCATCTAAATAAGTAAAATTATCATAATTTTTTAAATTAGCATTTACTTTAAAGTGATTAACACTAAACTTAACACCTTCTGCCATAGCTTTTGAAATAAACCTATTATCTAAACTTACATTGTCTTTTGAATCAGTAATAGCAAATTCACTTCCATTCACCTCTAAAACAGTTATATTAACATCCCCTATCTCCGAATATTTTAAAGTTACATTTGCTTCTCCATCTTTAAACTCTCCGCCTTTTACAATACTCAAAACCCCTTTTAAACATCCACTTTTTGTTTCATTAAACTCTATTTTAGGAGAAACACTAAGGGATAAAGTTTCATTATAATCCTTTGCAGGATTAGACTCAGCATCTAAAGCCTTAACAGTTATATTAAATTCACTGCCTGCACTAATAGCAGAAGGAATGTTAGTAATTAAAAACTTATCAGGCCTTATGGCAAATGTATCACTTGAATTTGTTTCATTTATATCTTCGCTAACAGGACAGCTTTCATTTACATCCTTTTTCCAAAGAATTTTTACTTTTGCAATTTTTACAGCCCTATCTATTTTTATGTTAGTCCAGTTGCTCTCTTCTACATTTTCTAAAAACTCATCCATTTTTTTCCAAGGAGTTAAATTATTGTCATCATTATCAATAATTTCAACACAAACAGTCCCGTTAAACTCTTTAAGAGCGCTTTTATTTTCATCATAACTTGCAATAGTCAGATTAAATTCCTCATTTACAATTTTAGTTGAAATATTTGTTTCATTATAATCGCTGCCTACTTCTCTTGCATCAAACAAAAAGTTAAATTCACAATTAGGACAATTTCTGTTAGTACCGTCTGCATTTTTGCCTTGATTTTCATTATTAAAAATATCATATACATCACCGCCGCTTAAAATTCCGTCATATAATTTAACCTCATCCATTATACTTCCAATTGTTTTTTCATCCGAATAGTCAGTAGAAGTTCCTATATATTTCACTTTTCCTTTTGTATGAATTCCGATTCTTGTTATTTCTTCAGCATCAATATACAAAATAGTTTCGCTTCCGGTTGAAACAACCCCTATATGATGCCATCCACTATCTACATTATCTATCTCTTTTTCTTCGGTGTTTCCATTATTATCATAAACTCCAAAATAAAAATTACCGTTACTTGTATCTTTTGCAAAATAAGCTAAATCCCCATCCCCATCAACACTTCCAAGCACAAAATAGTATTTTCCGCTTATATCTTTGTGATTATCGTCATTCAAAGGAAAATTAACCCAACCCACAAAACTCCA
>JAMOSM010000093.1 GCA_027063075.1 Nautiliaceae bacterium
GTGCCGTTTGAAGAGCA
Organism: Nautiliaceae bacterium; assembly: GCA_027063075.1. Lineage (GTDB taxonomy): Bacteria > Campylobacterota > Campylobacteria > Campylobacterales > Nautiliaceae > Caminibacter. The sequence goes on from JAMOSM010000093.1 coordinate 18, forward strand.
GTTAAATAAGGAGCTTGAAAAAAATTCAGTTTTTCATAAATATGAAAATCCTTTAGATGAAGAAGGGTTAGACGGGGCTGTTGCTAAACCTCCGATTGAAACTGTAATAGTGGATAAAGTGGTAAGAGATGATAGCAAACCTATTTTAAAATATGACCCAACAAACCCTGATGCAGATGCAAACGGGTATGTAGCTTATCCTAATATTAACCCTGTTGTAGAAATGGCCGATTTAATAGAAGCGACACGTGCATATCAGGCAAATGTAGCGGCTTTTCAGAGTGCAAAAAGTATGGCTCAAAGTGCTATTAATATTTTACAGTCTTAAAGGATAAGAAATGGCTTTTATAAGTAAAGTTGATAATAATTTAGCAAATATTCAAAATGTTAATAACAAAAAACACTCTTCAGATGTCTCTTTTGAAGATGTTTTAAAAGAAGAAATTCAAGAGACAAATGATTTAATGCAAAAAGCTGAAAAAGCCGAGGCTGATATTGCAACAGGTGAAGTTCAGGATTTAGCCGCTGCAAGTATTACTATTCAAAAAGCTGAAATGAAAATGAAAATGATGTTAGAAGTTAGAAATAAAGCCATAAATGCATATAAAGAACTGCTAAAAACTCAAATTTAATGAAAAATTTCCGCTTAATTCTTATATTTTTGTCTTTTTTTCTTGCCCTTATTTTTTTATATGCTGTTTTTTTATTTTTAAGTATTGCAAAACCGAAATATTATATAAAACCTTATACACTTAAAAAAGAGACAGCTGTTAGAGGAAATATTTATACTAAAAATTACACTCTTGCTAAAAGTGAAAAAAATTATGGTATCTATGTTTATCCTGATTTTTTAGATAAAGACAAAATAGACCTTTTTTATAACCTTTTTTCTATTTATACCAATATACCTGCAGAAAAATTAAAAAAAAGGGTAAATTTTTATTATTCTAAAGGTATCAAAAGAATACTTCTTGCAAAAGTTGATTTAAAAACAAAACAAAATCTTTTATATTTAAGAAAAGTTTTAGATAAAAACAGGGTTTTTAAATCAAATGACGCGGGAATTAGAAGAGGTTTTGAGATTTTAAGTTTAGATTTTAAGAGAGTATATCCTTATAAAGATATATTAGAACCTGTCTTAGGAAGATACAGAAAAGATAAAAAGAAAGGGGAAAACGGACTTGAAGAGTATTATAATTATTATTTAAAAGCTAAAAAAGATGGGATTAAAAAAGGATACAGAGATGTGTTAGGAAATATTGTTTATGATGGTGAAGCTGTTATAAAACAGCCAATAAACGGAAATGATTTGCCTCTTAATATAAATCTTGCTCTTCAAAGAAAAATTGAACTTCTACTCTCTTCTCAAAAAGAGAAATTTAATGCAAAAGAGGTGGTGGCTGCTGTGATGGATACACGTACCGGAAAAATTATAGCTATTGCATCTTCAAACAGGTACAATCCTTCTTTTATAACAAAAGAAGATATTCCTAATATGAAGATAAGTGTGATTAGGGAAGTGTTTGAACCGGGTTCTGTTATGAAAGCTATTACTTTTGCAATTTTGTTAGAACATAATAAAGTAAATCCTTATGAATTTATTAAGGGGTATAACGGAAGGTGGAAGCCTAAGTGGAGAAAAAAAGAGCCTATTAAAGATGATAAGGCTTTTGATTGGATAAGTGCTGAGAATGTAATAGTGTATTCAAGTAACATAGGTATTTCTCAATTGGTTTTAAGACTTAGTGCAAATGAGTTTTTAGAAGGACTTAAAAAATTTGAATTAGATAAAAAAAGTGGAATTGATTTACCTTATGAGATAAATGGTAAAATAAGAAGTTTAAAACTTTTATATTATCCTGTATATAAAACGACAACTGCTTACGGATATGGCATAAAAGTAAATTTTATGGAACTTTTAAAAGCTTATAATGTTTTTAATAACAATGGTATTATGGTGGTTCCAAAAATAGCTGATGTTAAAACTGAACAAAAAAGAGTTATAAGTGCAAAAAATGCTAATATTATGCTTAATATTTTAAGAAAAGTGGTATTAAAAGGAACTGCAAGAAAAGCCAATATTAAAGGGTTGTTTATTGCGGGAAAAACAGGAACGGCACATGTTTCTAAAGGGGCTTTAGGTTATAAGGAAGATACTTATAATGTTTCTTTTTTCGGGTTTGCAAACGATGAAAAAAACAGATATACAATAGGTGTTACTTTTTTTGATATAAAAGCAAAATGGCCAGATTATTTTGCTTCAAATTCGGCAGTTCCTACTTTTAGGCAAATTGTTGATATAATGATAAAAGAGAATTTATTAAAGGCAGTAGATGCAAAATAGTTTAAAAGAACTTGTTGAAATTTTAAATTATAAATTTTTAGAGCTTCCTCTTTATAAAATTATTTTAGCATTTTTATTTTTATTTCTTTTTTTGGTAATGAGAAGGGCTTTTACCCTTTATATTTTAAAAGTGCTTCGTTTTTTAGTGAAAAAAACAAAAACCGATCTTGATGACAAGTTTTTGAGGGCTGTTAAAAATCCTCTGAGGTTTTTGTTTGTAATTGCCGGACTTTATTTCTTTTTTACATTTTTAGAAGTTGATAAGCCTATTGTATGGCATATTTTAAAAGGTCTTTTGATTTTTGATATTTTTTGGGCTTTATATAATATTGTAGAGCAGTTTGAGGATTATATTTATAAAACGCTTGGAAAATTTGGAAAAGCAAGCCGCGAATTTGTCTCTTTTATAATAAAATTATCAAAAATTTTTATAATTTCAATTGGAATTATAGCTCTTTTACAAGATTGGGGTATTAATGTAACAGGATTTTTGGCTTCCCTAGGTCTTGGGGGGCTTGCTTTTGCATTGGCTGCAAAAGATACTGCTGCTAATATTTTTGGAGGGATTGCGATTTTGACTGATAATATTTTTAAAATAGGTGAGTGGGTTAAGATTGGAAATGTTGAAGGGATTGTTGAAGATATTGGAATGAGGACTACAAAAATAAGAGCATTTGATAAGAGGCTTATTATAGTTCCAAACGCTACTATTGCCAATTCTGCTGTAGAAAATTTCAGCAGAAGGGATAAAAGAAGAATTATGATGAGAATAGGGTTAGTCTATGATACTCCAATTGATACTATTAAAAAAATAGTTGAAGATATAAGGGAGATGCTTTTAAAGCATCCTGAAATTGCAAAAGATGAGAGCCTTCTTATCTATTTTGACCAGTTTGAAGAGAGTTCTCTTAGTATATTTTGTTACTTTTTTACAAACACGGCTGTATGGAAAGAGTATTTAAGAATTAGAGAAGATATAAACTTAAAAATTAAAGAGATTGTAGAAAAAAACGGAAGTGCTTTTGCATTTCCAAGTAATAGTATCTATTTTGAAACTCCTTTAAGGTTGGAAAATGAAAAGAAAACATAGAAAAAGGCTTAAGATTGCATTGTCTGTTTTTGCAGTGGTTGTAGTGTTGATGGTAATTGTTTATAAATCGCCTGTTGGTGAAAATCTTTTAAGAAACTATATTTCTTCAAAGCTTAGTTTAATTAAACGTTTTGAAATTGAAGAGTTTAATTATAAATGGAACTCTTTTTCATTGGTTTTAAAAAAAGGTTCAAATTATATCTATGTCTATGGTGACTTGTTTCCTTTTGATGCTACTTATGAGGCAAATTTTAAAAATTTAGAAGAAATTAACTCTAATTTCAGGGGTGAATTGCAATCAAAGGGTGTTATAAAGTATAAAGGAGAAAGTTTAATAAACGGGAATGCTCTTTTTGCTAACGGATATGGAGATTTAAATCTAACTTGTAACGATGATTGTAAAGGGAATTTTAAGGGAAGTGATTTTGATTTGCAGAGTCTTTTTTATATGGTAAAAATAACTTTTCCTTATCTTAAAGGAATTACTGATTTAGGGATAAATTTTAATAAGAAGCGTTTTTATGTGTTTTATGATTTTAATGGGGAAGTTAAATATAAAAATCTGTTTTTTAAAAATGTAAATGTAAAAGGGAAGGGTATAGTTAATAAAAGAGATGATTTTTCTTTATTAGCTAATGTAAAACATAAGTTTTTTGAAGGAAATTTGACACTTGTTAATAAAAATTCTTTTAAATACAAAGGTAATGCGTGGGTTTATATGAGAATTTTACAACCTATAATTTTGTATCCTATAAACGTAAAAGAGTTTATAAAATTTAGTTATGACCAGAGCAGTGGTGTTTTAAAATTTTTTGCCACTGATTTTTCAGGATATAACATAAAAGATGAAATTGATTTGCAGTTAAACAAGCTTTCTCTAAAAAGATTTTTTAAGATTATTGGAATTCCTCCTTTAGCTAAAGGAAAAATCAACGGAAATATTACAATAAAAGATATAGGAAGCTTTGATTTAATATCTAATGATTTTTCTGTTATAAAAAACAGGGTTATTTCTTATATAGAAAGAAAAATAGGAAGAAAAATTTCATCTTTAAAAGTCGCTTTTTTAAAAGGTCATTTTGACAGAAAAAAGGTGGTTTTTGATTTTCTTTCAAAAGATAATAATCTGCTTTTGAGTATTCAGCAAGGAGTTTATTATTACAGTGGAGATAGAAAGTTTATAATTGAAGTTATTAATAATAAAATTAAGTATGTGTTTTTTGTAAAAAATAACAGTATAAAGCTTATTAGTAAAAAGAAATCATATGAGTTAAAAGAGAAAATCTTAGTCTATTAGTATCAACTTTATTGACATATAAAATTAAATTTGTTATAATTTCAGTAAGAAAAATCCTTATAAAAGGAGGGGAAAATGTGGCCAATGGTATTTGATCCTTTGAAAGAATTACAAGATATTGAAAGAAGAATTGGAGCTGTTCTTAATGTAAATAGACCTGTTCCTAAAGTTGAGGCTTTTACACCTGCTGTAAATGAAAGAGTTGATGAAAAAGGTTATTACCTTGAAATTGATTTGCCTGGAGTTAAAAAAGAAAATATTGAAATTTCTGTAAATGATGGTGTTTTAACAGTTTCAGGTGAAAGAAAACTTGAAAAAAAAGAAGAAAAACCAAACTATACAAAAATTGAAAGTTTCTTTGGAAGATTTGAAAGAGCCTTTAAACTGCCTTCTGATGCGGATGTTGATAATATTGAAGCAAAATATGAAGATGGGGTTTTAAAAATCTTTATTCCTAAAAAACAAAAACCTGAAGGAAAAAGAATCGAGGTTAAATAACCTCGGTTTTTTCTTTTTTGCTTTTATAAAGTGTCAGGTGATGATTATTAACTATAGGTCTTAGTTATTTCCTTTTAAAAAGGAAATAATGTTTAATTTTTTTCTTTTTTTTATTCTTATTTACAGAGTATATTTTATTCTTTAAATTTTATATATGGTATAATTTCATCCCCCTGAACGTAAAAGAGGCTTTGCATCTGTAAAAAATACAGTTGCAAGGGCTGGTCTTTGTACCTAAGGGGTATTTGTTTAATTAAAACACAAGGGGATATAATGAAAGTTAGAGCATCTGTAAAAAAAATCTGCCCTAAATGTAAAATTGTTAAAAGAAAAGGCATTATTAGGGTAATTTGTGAAAATCCAAGACATAAACAAAGACAAGGATAAAACATGGCAAGAATTGCAGGTATTGACTTACCAAAAAAGAAAAAAATTGAATATGCTCTTCCGTATATTTACGGAATTGGACTAACTACAAGTAGAAAAATTTTAAAAGACACTGGAATCGACCCAGAAAAAAGAGTTTATGAATTAACAGAAGAAGAAATTTCTATTTTAAATAAAGAAATTCAAAACAATTATATTGTTGAAGGTGAGCTTAGAAAAATCGTTCAGCTTAACATTAAAGAACTTATGGACCTTGGGTGCTACAGAGGTCTTAGACATAGACGTGGACTTCCTGTTAGAGGTCAAAGAACTAAAACTAATGCGCGCACAAGAAAAGGTAAAAGAAAAACTGTTGGTGCAGCAAAAGCTAAATAAGGGGTAGAATATGGCAAAAAGAAAGTTAACTAAAAAGAAAAAAATTAAAAAACAAGTTGGACGCGGAGTAGTATATATTTCAGCTACGTTTAACAACACTATGATTACTGTTACTGATGAAATGGGAAATGCACTTTGCTGGAGTTCTGCTGGTGCGCTTGGATTTAAAGGAAGTAAAAAATCAACTCCTTTTGCAGCTCAACAAGCAGTAGAAGATGCGATGGCAAAAGCAAAAGAGTATGGAATTAAAGAAGTAGGTATTAAAGTACAAGGACCAGGTGGGGGAAGAGAAACTGCAGTAAAAACTGTTGGTGCAATTGACGGAATTAAAGTTCTTTGGATGAAAGACGTAACTCCATTACCTCACAATGGTTGCAGACCAAGAAAAAGAAGAAGGGTGTAACAATGGCAAGATATACAGGACCGGTTGAAAGAATTGAAAGAAGATTAGGTGTTAGCCTTGAGCTTAAGGGTGAGAGAAGATTAGCTGGAAAAAGCGCACTTGACAGAAGACCTTATGCACCAGGACAACATGGGCAAAGAAGAGCAAAAATCTCTGAATACGGACAACAGCTTAGAGAAAAACAAAAGATTAAATATTATTATGGTGTTTTAGAAAAACAATTTAGAAGATTCTTTAAAGAAGCAAACAGACTTGAAGGTTCAACAGGGGAAAACCTTATTAAATTACTTGAAAGAAGACTTGATAACGTAGTTTATAGAATGGGGTTTGCAACAACAAGAAGATTTGCAAGACAGCTTGTAACTCACGGACATATTTTAGTAAATGGTAAAAAAGTAAATATTCCTTCTTATTTAGTAAAAGAAGGTGACAGAATTGAAATTAGAGAAAAATCTAAAAATAATCCTCAAATTCAAAGAGCTCTTGAACTTAGTGCTCAAACAGGTATAGCTCCTTGGGTTGATGTTGATAAAGAAAAAATGGTAGGAGTATTCCAAAGAGTTCCTGAAAGAAAGGAAGTAAATATTCCAGTAGATGAAAGATTAGTAGTTGAGCTATACTCTAAATAATAGGGGCTAAAAAATGAATAAAATAAAAACAGAAGTTTTGATTCCAAGTGAATTTTCTTATAAAAAAGATGGTAACAGTGCAATAATCGAAGTTTACCCTTTTGAAGCTGGTTTTGGAGTAAGCGTTGCTCATCCAATTAGAAGAACGTTAATAGCCGCAACAACAGGATATTCTCCTGTTGCCCTTAAAATAGAAGGCGTAAAACACGAGTTTGACAGCTTAAAAGGTATGCTTGAAGATGTTGCAAGTTTTATTATCAACCTTAAAAACATTAGGTTTAAAATAAAAGACCCTGAAAAAGATGAAGTTTTAGTAGAATATACTTTTGTTGGTCCAAAAGAGATAAAAGGTGAAGATTTAATTACTGACGAAGTTGATGTGGTTACACCTGATGAGTATATTGCTACTTTAAATGAAGAGGGAGAACTTAAACTTTCACTTTTAATTAAAAAAGGTATGGGATTTGTAGCAGTTGAGAACTTTAGAGACCAGCTTCCAGAAGGGTTTATAGGACTTGATGCGTATTTCAGTCCTATTAAAAGAGTAGTTTATAATATTGAAAATGTTCTTGTTGAAGATGACCCTAATTTTGAAAAAGTGATTTTTGAAGTTGAAACAGACGGACAAATTGATCCAATTGACGCATTTAAAGATGCAGTAAATACATATTTAAATCAATTTAGTGTATTTTCTAAAGAGTTTAAGCTTGAGACTAAAAAAGTTGAAAGCTTTGAGCTTCCAGAAGAATACAACATTTTATTTGAACCGATTGACACTTTAAATTTAAGAAGCAGAAGTTTTAATGCTCTTGATAGAGCCGGAATTAAATTTGTAGGTGAACTTGTTTTAATGGGTAAAGAAAAAATTGCAAACATTAAAAACCTTGGAGCAAAATCACTTGAAGAAATTTTTGAAAAACTTGAAGAAATCGGATTTTCTATTGATAAAACATTACCGCTTGATATTAAAAAAGCAATTGAAGAGAAGTTAGCAAAACTTAAAGGAGAAAACTGATGAGACATAAACACGGATATAGAAAACTTGGAAGAGACTCTGAGCACAGAAGAGCGCTTCTAAGAAACCTTGCATGTGATTTGATTGAAAATGAAAAAATTGAAACTACTGTTCCAAAAGCAAAAGAACTTAGAAGATATATTGAAAAAATTATTACAAGAGCAAAAGAAGGTGATGATTTAAATACTCACAGATATGTATATTCTAATCTTGGAAGCAATCAAAGAGCAAAAGCGGCTACTAAAAAAGTAATTGAAATTATTGCTCCAAAATTTGCAAACAGAAACGGCGGATATACAAGAATTATTAAAACAAGATTTAGAAGAGGTGATGCAGCTGAAATGTGTATTATTGAATTTGTGGGAGAATAATAATGGCTGATATCCCTTTTTCTAATGAAGAACTTAAAGAAGCGGTAGCTGGGGTGATTGAACAAATTCGCCCTATGCTTCAAATGGATGGCGGTGATGTTACTTTGATTGATGTTAAAAAGCCTATTGTGTTTGTTCAGCTTCAAGGTGGATGTGTTGGATGTGCAAGTGCAGGTGCTACTCTTAAATATGGTATTGAAAAAGCCCTAAAAGAGAAAATTCATCCAGACCTTGTGGTTATGAATGTACCTCATGGATATGAGGATAAGCTTGATGAACTTGCAAAATATTCGTTCTGATATTAAAGAAATTTTAAAAGAGGCTATTGCAAAAAAAGATTATAAAACGGTAATGGCTATTTTAGATAAACTTTTTTCTCCCTCTTTTAATTCTGAAGATATTAATGCTGTTTTGTTTAAAGACGTTAAAAATATCGTAAAAACAAAAGAAGATTTAGAAAATATTCTTTTATCAAGTAAAGTGGCTTTTGAAAGCAAAGAAGAAGTTCTTGAGTTTTTTGATATGCTTTTAAAATACGGATTTAAAGAAAATGCAATAAGTTATTTTGAAGAGCTTATTAGTGAAATAAATGATTTAGAGATTATTGATGGATTTAACCTATTACTTAAAAAATAATCTTATAATCGACAATACAAAAGAGCTGAGTTCTTCTAAGCTCTTTTTGAAAACCTCTCAAAACGCTAAATATTCAGCTAATATTAAAGATTATATAACTCCAAAAGAGCTATTAAATTCTTTAAATCTTAAAACAAAATTTATAGGAATTACAGGGACAAACGGTAAAACTACAACAGCTTTTGTTTTAGGATTTTTACTTAGGTCTTTAGGATATTCTGTAGCAGTGCAGGGAACGGAAGGATTGTTTTTTAACGGGGAAGAAAAAGAAAAAAAAACTCTTACAACTCCTCCTATTTTTACTACTATTAAAAGAGCTTTTAAATACAAACCTGATTTTTTTATTATGGAAGTTAGCTCTCACGCTATTGTTCAAAACAGAATTGAAGGAATTGATTTCAGTGCGAAAATTTTAACTTCTTTTTCTCAGGACCATCTTGATTTTCACAAAAGTATGGATGAATATAAAAAAGTAAAAGAGCTTTTTTTTAAAGATGAGACAATTAAAATTTTAAAAGGTAAATTGTTATCTCAAAATGAAGTTGAAATAGACGGATACAGATTTAGAGTAAATTCAAAAAATTTATATGTTTTAGAAAAACCTATTGTTAATGAAATATCAATGGCGGGTGAATTTAATAAAATGAATTTTTCTTTAGCTTTAAAAACAGCTCAACTGCTTACAAAAGAGGATTTAGAGAAATTAAAAGAGATTATTAAAAGATTTTCAGGAGTTCCTGGAAGAATGGAAATAGTTTCTAAAAATCCTTTGATTATTGTTGATTTTGCCCATACTCCTGACGGAATTGAAAAAGTGTTAAAAGCAGTTGAAGGCAAAAAAATAGTTGTTTTTGGAGCCGGTGGTAATAGAGATGGGAATAAGCGTCATTTAATGGGAAAAGCTGCAGATAAATATGCAGATTATATAATTTTAACTGAAGACAATCCAAGATGTGAAGAGAAAAAAAAGATATGTTTAGATATAGCCTCAGGTATAAAAAACACTCCTTTTGATATAATTTTAGACAGAAAAGAAGCAGTAAAAAAAGCGTTAGAAATTGCAAAAGAAAAAAATATGGTTTTGTTTCTTCTTGGAAAAGGAGATGAAAAATATATTGAATATTGTAATAACAAAATAAGATATAACGATAAAGAGTTTGTTAAGAGATTAGTTGGCGGTTTTTAACTCTTTAATAAATTCTATTATAAATACTGATATTATAGATATTGTTAAACTTAATATAAAAGAGATGATAATTATTAACTTTTTTTTGGGTTTTATAGGTGATGGATAAGTTTTTATATCACCTACTATATAGGTTTGCTTTATATTTAAAGGAGATATCTGTTTTTTAAGGTCTTCAATTTGCAAATTTAGATTTACTAAATTATTTTGATATTGATTTATTTGAGATAATGTGAGTTGATATATATTTGGGTCTTTTATATTGTGAATGTTTTGTTTTAAAATTTTAATTTCTTTTTGAAAATTATTTTTTTGTTTGTTTAAAATATCAATTTTATTCATTATAGTTTTTTTATAAAAATTTATTTTTTGAATTTCTTTTTGATGTATATCATCAAGTATCTTTCTTAAATCATTAATTGCATTTTTATTTGAATAATCTTGAATTGAAATAGATAATATATCAGTTTTTTTTACAATATTTGATTCTATTTGTGGGTAATTAGATTTATATGATTGATCAAACTTACTTTTTATATAAGTATTTAAAACTGTAGGAGAAAAAAAATATTTTTTATTTGATAGATTTTTAATAATATAACCTGGTTGAAGATTAGCTTTTATTTCATAAATAGGTGTTTTTGTATAAGCGAATATTGCGCCTATTAAAGTTCCTATAACTGTGAAGATAATAATAAATTTTTTATACTTTAAAATAGTTTTTATTAATTCTTTTAAATCAATTTCATCTTCTTGATAATGTGTATATGGAAATGGGGCAGGCGTAAACTTATATCTCTGATTTTCTGACATAAAAATGACCT